>JACDDJ010000356.1 GCA_013817065.1 Acidobacteriota bacterium | reverse complement strand
CCAAATACTCGCGCGTCGCTTGTGGTCCCACTCGGGAGGCTCCCATGAATCCGTCCTTTCATGGGTAACCCGATTTTGGGCGCGATGATGGATCACTCGGTAACAGTTAGCACGGCTTGATACGCCGGGTTGACTTGGAAACGGCAGACGTCCAGAATGCCCGCATTACATTACGTAAGCGGTCGGTCGATCCACACAGGACAAAGGACGGCGTTAATGGCGAAGTTCATATGGCGGTTCGTGAGTTGTGTCGCATTGCTGGTGATGCTCGGCGGGAGTGCCGCAGCGCAAACCGTTACGGGTACTATCCAGGGCACCGTCAGCGACACCAGCGGCGGCGTGCTTCCCGGCGTGACGGTGGTGATCAAGAACATGGACACCGGCGGGGAGCGCACGGTGGTCACCAACGAGGCCGGGCTCTATAACGCGCCGTTCATCCAGATCGGCCGCTACACCGTGACCGCCACCCTGGCGAGTTTTGGCACGGTGGCGCGCGAAGGCATCCAGGTGGGTCTCAACGCCGCCAGCGTCGTCGACTTCACGCTGGACCCGCGTGTGACCGACACCGTCACCGTCACAGGCGACGCGACGCCGATCAACCTGACGCGCTCCGAGGTCAAGAGCTCGTTGACCTCGGAACAGATCATGGACAAGCCGACCTTGAATGCCGGCAACTTCCTGTCGCTCGCCGAGACCTTCCCCGGTCTGCAGCAGAATCCGACCGGCGGGCAGAATAATCCGACCGCGTCGTCGGGCTCGTCGATCAACTTCAACAACACCGGTACCCGCGGCGCGACCTTCCAGATCAACGGCGTCAACAACGACGACTCGTCCGAGAACCAGAATCGCCAGGGCGTGGCGCTCTCGACCATCGCGGAGTTCCAGATCCTCAAGAACGGCTACTCGTCGGAGTTCGGCCGTGGCGACGGTGCGGTGGTGCTCGTGCAGACGAAATCGGGGACCAACAGCCTGAAGGGCGACGCCTACGTCTACCGACAGGACAGCAACTGGAATGCGCGCTCGTGGTTCGCGGCGCCAGGATCGGCCAAACCCAACCGGCAGCGCACCCAGTACGGGGTCACGGCCGGCTTCCCGGTCATGCAGAACAAGTTGTTCGGGTTCGTCAACGTCGATCTGACGAAGCTCGATGGCGAGAACGGCTACACGCGCGAGCTGATCCTGCCATCTGATCTCAACGTCCCGTGGCTCACCCGCGGCAATGACACGCCGGAGAACCGAGCCTTCATTCAGAGCGTGCTGGATCGCTTCCCCGCAGTGACCCCCAACGATCCGCGTGGTCCCCGCATCTATACCGGCGTGGCCGGCATCAACTGGCCCGACTATGACTACTCGGGCCGTCTCGACTGGAATGTGAAGGACGGCCAGACGCTGACCGGCCGGTACCAGTGGACGCACCAGCTGCGCGAGAACGAAGAAGCGATCGTCGGTGAGCAAACGATCCAGGACAACACCCAGCAGAACCTGGGCGTCACCTGGACGCACATGTTCAATAACGTGCTGGTCGGTGAGGCGCGCTACGGCCTTGGGATCCGCTCGACGAACGTGAACATCAAGCAGGGCAACGACACGCCGATCATCCGCTTCGCGCCGTTGACCGTTCCGGGCGCTGGCGCCATCATCGGCAACGCCGGCAACTTCCCGATCAACCGCGATCAGACCGACCAGCAGTTTGTCTACAATCTGACCGCGCAGCTCTTCGACAAGCACTCGTTCAAGGCCGGCGCAGACGTCCGCCGTCAGGCTCTCGACGATGTCGCCGACAACTTCTCACGTGGATTCTGGAACTTCAACAGGGTGTGTGGCGGCACGACCTATCCATCCCCGTATGCGGCCCTGGTGGACGGCTGCGTTGTGAACTTCCAGAGGGGATACGGACCGTTCTTCCTCGAGAACCGGATGAACGAGGCCAACATCTACGCCCAGGACGACTGGCGGATCAGCGATGCGGTGACCTTGAATCTCGGTCTGCGTTACGAGTACGTGAGCGCCCCGTCCGAGAAGGAAGACCGAATCGACTACGTCTTTGGTGCTGACAAGGACAACATCGAGCCACGCGTGGGCATCGCCTACGCCCCGAACTGGGAGAGCGGGCTTCTGCGGACCATCAGCGGCGGCCCCGGGGGCATCGCCTTCCATGCCGGCTACGGCATCTACGACGGCCGCATTTTCCAGTCGGTATTTTCCCAGGGTGGTGCCAACGTCCGGTTCAATCCACCGAACGCGCTCTACCGGACCCTGACCACTTTTCCGGCGAACCTCAACGTGGCTGATCCCACGCTCGGCTTCGTCTTCACGCCCGGGCCGCAGGTCGGCCGGGTTTCAGTGACACGGCCCAGTCCGGATCTCGAGATGCCCTCGACTCAGAAGTGGAACGTGTCGATGGAGCGGCTGATGCCGTGGAACTCGACGCTGAAGGTCACCTACCAGGGCAACTACAACAACAAGCGGCTCAAGTACGCGCTCGGCAACCTGCCGCAGTCACCACTGCGTGGGCCCATCACTGTGGTGAACCACCCCAATAACGCTCCGACCGGAACATTTCCGGATCTGCGCGGACAGGTCATCAACGCGGTCGCGGCCGATGCGCAGTGCGCCGGCACGGGTTTCTTCAATATTGCGCCCACGGCAGCCTGCCCGGTGGCCGTCCCGATCGCAAACAACGAGATCAGCGCGCTCGTGCCCCGCACCAACGAGCGCCGGCCCGATCCGCTGTATACGACCAACCTGCTGATCAGCAATGACGCGGAATCCTGGTACGACGGCGTCGAGTTCAGCTGGGACAAGCGTCTGACTCACGGGATGCAGTTCCAGGTCGCCTACACCTACAGCAATTCGGAGGACACCACCTCGGAGGCCACCTTCGTCGGTGCCGGTGACTCGAATCAGCAGGGGCCCAATTCGCGCTACGCCCGGGCCAAATCCCGGTTCCACACGCCGCACCGCTTCACGTTCAATGGCAGCTATCGCCTGCCGTTCTTCGCCAACAACACCGGCGTGGCCGGCCAGGCCTTCGGCGGCTGGATGTTGTCGGGTGTGGTTCGCGTGATCTCCGGTACGCCCTTCACTGTGACGGCCACGGGCGTGGACATCGACTTCGACGGCTTTCTCGAATCGCGCCCCGTGCTGCTCGATCCGTCGGTGGTGGGCGCGCGGATCGATGATCGAGCGACAGCCCAGGCGATGCTCCCCCGGGCGGCATTCCGCGGCGTCACCTTTGGCGACACGATCGACGACCTCGTGCCGCGCAATGCGTTTTACGCCGACGGCCTTCGCAACGTGGATCTCGCGCTGTCGAAGATCTTCCGCCTGCCGTGGAGCGGTGACGATCTGTCGGTCCGGATCGAGGGGTTCAACGTCTTCAACCAGGTTCAGTTCGGGTTTCCTGTCACCGACATCAACTCCCCGACGTTCGGTGCACTCAATACGCTCGCAACGTCGTACAGCCCGAGGGTCGTGCAGTTGGTGATGCGCTATCGCTACTAGTAAAACGGGGGCGTCACGATGTGGCGGCCTCCTCACATGCGGCGTGCGACGTGCTGCGTGCTGAATCCATGATTCACGTTCTCGGAATAGATGCCGGCGGTACCAAGACCGTCTGCCAATTGGCGGATGAGCACGGTCACGTGGTTGCCGAGGCCAGGTCCACGGGTGCCAACCTGCAGGCGGTTGGCGAACTGCAGGTGGAAAAAGTTCTCCATGAAGTCATGGAGGAGGCGCTCGGCGACCGCGAAGTGATCCCGGCAGCAATCTGCCTCGGGATCGCAGGCGTCGATCGCCCGGACGATGCGGCGGTGGTGCGCGGGATCATGAAGCGCATTGGCTATAAGGCGCGCACCCTCGTAGTCAACGATGCCCTCGTCGCACTGGAGGCCGGTGCACCGGGCCAACCCGGCGTCGTCATCATTTCAGGAACAGGGTCGATTTCGTACGGACGCAACGCGCGGGGCGTCGCGGCGCGGTCCGGCGGATGGGGCTACGTCCTCGGCGACGAGGGCAGTGGTTACTGGATCGGGCGCGCAGCATTGCGGGCCGTGCTCCGCGCCGAGGATCGTCGCGGCCAGGCGACCGCGCTCACCCAGTTGTTACTGGCACACTACGGCGTCGATCGCCCGCAGGGGCTCATCCACGCCGTCTATCACTCCAACCTGAAACCCTCCGCCATTGGATCGCTGGCGCAGCGTGTTCACGAGGCGTTTGCCGCGGGTGATGAAGTGGCGGTCGGGATCCTGCGCGGCGCCGCCAACGAACTCGAAGCGTCCGCCATGTCGGTGGCGCGGCGGCTGGATCTGATTGGACAGTCGTTTGCGTTCATCATGGCAGGCGGAATCTTCAAGGCCGTGCCCTGGCTGAAGGACGAGTTATCGCGGCGATTGCCGGTCCTGGCGCCCGGCAGCACCGTTCGACTGTTGGAAGTGGAACCCGCGGCTGGCGCCGTCCGCCTGGCGCTGCAGGAAGTTGCCGGGCAGGCGACGGTGCCGGCCTACGGGCTGGAGTGATGCAGCGCACCCCTCGGGTCTCGATTTTTCCGAATCCACGTGATGTGGCGCGGACGCTGGCGCGGCGAGTAGCCGCCGCACTGCGCGACAATCCGCGGGTCGTCCTGGGTCTGCCGACCGGACGAACGCCGCTGCTGTTCTACGAGGAGCTCGTGCGCCTGCACGCCGATGAGGACGTGGATTTCAGCCAGGCAACGACCTTTAACCTCGATGAGTTCGTCGGCATTCCGGCAGGCCATCCCGGGAGCTACCGGACGTTCATGGGACGCTTTCTCTTCCAGCACGTCAACATCGATCCCGCGCGAACGAACTTTCTCGATGGCGCTGCCGCCGACCTGAACGAGGAATGCGAACGGTACGAAGACTCGATCGCGGCCGCGGGGGGGATCGATCTGCAGATCCTGGGGATCGGCACCAACGGTCACATCGGCTTCAACGAGCCCGGTCAGGAGCTGGATGCGCGGACCCACAAGGTCACGCTTCGTCCCGAAACACGCCGCAGCAACGCCGCGCTCTTTGGCGGCGACCCTGACAGCGTGCCGACGCACGCGCTCTCCATGGGGATGGGGACCATTCTGCACGCGCGCAAGGCGGTGCTGCTGGCCACAGGGGACACGAAAGCCAGATGCGTGGAGCGCGTGGTCAGGGGACCGATCACCACCACCTTGCCGGCTTCACTGCTGCAGCTTCATCCCGACGCCGAGCTGATGCTCGACAACGCCGCAGCTCAGGAACTCGACGGCGTTTCCTGAATCAGGACTGCGCCTTCAGCATCGCGCGCAGCGTCGGCTCGATGTCCTCATCAATGGCGTCCCGCACGAGATCGTCCGCCTTCTTCAGCCGCTTGAGCGCCTGGGGCAACGTGAGGTTCGCCTTCTGCATGACAATGGCAGCCTTCACGTTCCACTTGGACCGCTTGAGCAGCGCG
>JACDDJ010000355.1 GCA_013817065.1 Acidobacteriota bacterium | reverse complement strand
CTCGTGGGACGCGTCGGTGAACCTGTCATGGACCCTCTGGGACGGTGGACGCCGTGCCGCCGAGCGGGCCGAGGCCGCCGCCGCGGCCCGCGCTGTTGCCGCCCGCATCGACGAGTTCGACCGCCAGGCGTCCTTCGAGATCGAGGCCCGGCGCCTCGAGATCACCTCCTCACGCGCCGCCATCGATGCCGCGCAGGAGGGCATCGACGCCGCCATTGAGGCGCGGCGGGTCCTCGGCGAGCGCTACCGCGCCGGCGTGGCCACCAGCACCGAGGTGCTGGACGCGGAGGTCGCCGTGCTGCAGGCCGAGCTCGATCGCACCCGCGCCCTGGCCTCGCTGCGCCTGGCCGAAGCGCGGTTCGCGCGCGCATCCGGACTACCGCGATGACCGAATCAGCCGTTGCGATCGACGTCCAGCGACTCTCGCGCCGCTTCGGTGACTTCACCGCTGTCGACGAGGTGTCGTTCACCGTCGCGCCGGGCGAGATCTTCGGTTTTCTCGGCAGTAACGGCGCCGGCAAGTCCACCACCATCAGGATGTTGTGCGGTCTGCTGCGCCCGACCTCCGGCACCGCGCTCGTCGGCGGAGTCGACGTGGCGTCCGATCCTGAAGGCGTGAAGCGCCGCATCGGCTACATGTCTCAGCGATTCTCGCTCTACGAGCTTCTCACCGTGGATCAGAACATCACGTTCTGGGGCGGCCTCTATGGCCTCGACCGCGCCAGGCTTGCGCGGCGCCGCGAGTTCGTCCTCGAGATGGCTGGACTGCGAGGACGCGAGAGGACGCTGGCGCGGGATCTCTCGGGTGGCTGGCGTCAGCGTCTCGCGCTCGGTTGCGCGGTGCTGCACCAACCTCCAATCCTCTTCCTGGACGAACCGACCGGCGGCGTGGACCCCTTGTCGCGGCGACAGTTCTGGCATCTCATCGACTCGCTCGCCGGAAGCGGCGTCACTGTTCTCGTCACCACCCACTACCTGGACGAGGCCGAGCGGTGTCATCGCGTCGCACTGATCCATGCAGGACGGCTCGCCGCGATGGGCACCGTCGAAGAGGTGAAGTCGGTGTTCGCGGGACGGCCGATCCTCGAAGTGCGCGCCGCTAATCCGGTTGCCGCGATGGCGGCACTGGACGCGATGACCGAAGTGGAGAAAACGTCACTATTCGGCACGGCCGTCCATGCCGTGCTGCGCACCGACGAACTTACCGCCGACGCCATCCGCGCGCGGCTCGGTGCCCGTGGCATCTCGGTGCAGACGATCGCAACGGTTGCCCCTTCGCTCGAGGACGTCTTCCTCGACGTCGTCGATCGGGCCCGGATCGGTGCGCCCGGAGGCGCAGCCGCGTGAGAACGATCCTGGCGGTGACGCGGAAGGAGCTTCGGCAGATCGTCCGTGACCGCCGCACCCTGCTGATCATGGCGTTCGTCCCGGCCTTCTTCCTGCTGGTATTCGGATACGCCCTGAACTTCGATGTCCGCCACGTCGCGCTGGCGATCGAGGACCGCGACGGCACGGCCGAAAGCCGCGGCCTCATCTCCGCCTTCATCAACTCGGGTTACTTCGACTTCGTCGCCGCGATCCACAGCCCGGAGGAAGGCGAACGGCTGCTCGACAGGAACCAGGCGCGCGCAATCCTGGTCATCCCCGAGGGCTTCAGCCGCGCGGTGACGACCGGCGGCACCGCGCCGGTCCAGGTCATCATCAATGGGGACAACGCGAACACCGCGACCGCGGTGATCGGCTACGCCACGAGCATCCTGCAGACGGCCAGTGCCGGCTTGCCCGGCGCGGCCGTCCTGCGTCCTCTGCCGGTCGTGATGGAGCCGCGTGTCTGGTACAACCCGGAACTCCGCAGCGCGCTGTTTCTCGTCCCTGGCCTGATCGCCTATCTCACGATGCTGATGTCGGTGACTTCCACGGCGCTGTCAATCGTCCGCGAGAAGGAATCGGGAACGATCGAGCAAGTCAGGATGGCGCCGGTCAGCACCCTGCCGTTCATTCTTGGCAAGACGCTGCCGTACTTCTTCATCTCGCTGGTATCCGCTGCGCTGGTATTCCTCGCATCGCAAGGGCTCTTCGGGCTGCCGATGCGGGGCAACTGGCTGACCCTGACTGCCGCGCTGTCGATCTACCTGCTTGGCGCTCTTGCAACGGGTCTCTTCGTTTCAACCGTCGCCGACACCCAGCAGGTGGCCTTCCAGATCGCGCTGCTGGTGTCGCTGCTGCCAACGTTGATGCTCTCGGGCTTCATCTTTCCGATTGCCAGCATGCCGGCCTTCCTTCAGGGCGTCACACACATCGTGCCCGCGCGCTACTTCCTGGTCGCGCTGCGCAGCATCGTGCTGAAAGGCACCGGCGCGCTGCAGTTGCTGCCGGAGTTCGGCGCCCTGGCGCTATACGCGATGGTGATGCTCGGGCTGGCCTCGCTGCGCCTGGCAAGGGCGAGAGTCTGATCATGCAGCGCCTGCGCATGCTGATCTGGAAGGAGTTCCTCGAGCTGCGGCAGAATCCGCACCTGTTCGGGGTCGTGATCATCGCGCCAATTCTGCAGCTGACGATGCTGGGATATGCGGCGACGACGGACGTGAAGGACGTTCCTGTCGTGGTGGCGGATGGCGACAGATCGTCGGCGAGTCGCGAGCTGATCGCCCGCTTCGATGCGTCCCGGAACTTCACGATCATCGACACGGTCACGACGGTGAGCGAGATCGGTCCGTATCTCGAGGACGGATCGGCGTGGCTGGCGCTCTCGATTCCGAGCGGCTACGGAGCGGACGTTGCGTCGGGGCGTACGGCGACCCTGCAAGTGGTGGCGGACGGGACGGACTCCAACTCGACGAGCGCCGCGCTGGGATATGCGACGGCCCTGGTTGGCGCCTACGCGCGCGAACTGATACCGGCGGCTGGAGAGGTTACGACCGGCGCGATCGATGCGCGGATCCGGGTGTGGTTCAATCCGCAGCTCGAGAGCCGCTTCTTCATGATCCCTGGCGTCCTCGCCCTGGTGCTGCTGCTCGTCACCGCCAATCTTGCCGCCATGGCGATCGTTCGCGAGAAGGAGGTTGGCACCCTCGAGCAGTTGAACGTCACACCACTGCAGCGCTGGGAGCTCATCGGCGGCAAGCTGCTGCCGTACGGCCTGATCGGGATGATCGACGTGTTGCTCGTGACCGCGGTGGCCGTGTTCTGGTTCGAAGTGCCGCTGCGCGGCAGTTTCGGACTGCTGCTGGCCGTCAGCCTGCTCTATGTCGTGTGCACGCTGGCGCTCGGGCTGCTGGTGTCGACGATCTCAGAAACCCAGCAGCAGGCCATGATGACGGCAACGTTCTTCTTCCTGATGCCGATGATCTATCTCTCCGGCTTCATGACCCCGATCGAGAACATGCCGGCGGTGATCCAGTGGGTGACCTATGTCATCCCGCTTCGCTACTTCCTGGTGATCGTGCGCGGCATCTTCCTGAAGGGTGTCGGCTTCGAGGTGCTCTGGCCGCAGATCGCCGCCCTCGCGACGTGGGGGCTGGTAGTGATCTCGCTCGCCGTCCTGCGCAGTCGCAAGCGGCTCGACTGACCCGGCCAGTTGACGCCGATCACGCGATGATGAGAGAGTCCGCTATCGGCGGCCCATCTTCGCGTGAGGATCCCTTGCTCAATCTCAAACCGTTTATCAACGCGCGGCTCGTCGAGCGCACGGCGTTCTCGCACGAGAGGGAGCGCTTCGTATTCGAACCCGAGCGCCCGGTCGGGTTCAAGCCTGGGCAGTATGCAACGCTCGCGGTCGTGACCGGCGATGAGGTCATCCAGCGCGCCTATTCGATCGTCTCCTCACCGCACGAGCCCACCCTGGAGTTCTTCATTGAGCTGGTCGAACACGGTGAACTCACACCGAGGATCTGGGAGCTGATGGTCGGCGACTCGCTGTTGATGCGTGAGCGGATCGTCGGCGCGTTCACGTTGAGCCCGGTGCCCGGCATCTCGAAGCGGCTGCTGGTCGCAACCGGCACCGGCATCGCCCCCTACGTGAGCATGGTCCGCGCCAAGGCCGAGGCGCTGCGGAACGGCATCAACGACGGCTGCGAGTATTTCGTTCTCCACGGCGGCAGCCGCGCGCCGGATCTTGGGAGCTATCGGGACGAACTGGCAGCGATGTGCGCCGACGGCTGGCTGCACTACGTCGCCACTGTGAGCCGTCCGGGGGAGAACCCCGACTGGACCGGCGAGGTCGGCCGCGTCGAGGACGTCCTGCGCAAGCACGCCGACATGCGCGGGCACGACGCCGCGCATTCGATCGCCTATCTCTGCGGCCACCCGCAAATGGTGGAATCCGGCAAGGCGCTGCTCGCGCGCGCCGGGTTCCAGAAGGCGCAGCTGAAAGAGGAGAAGTACTTCACCCTGCCGGCCGCCGACGTCGAGACGGTCTAGGCGCGCTGACTTCCTCGTCCGGCTTCGCTGCCCGCCCCAGGCGTACGACGATGTCGTATTCGGGTGTCGTGACGGGCTGGATCGAGAGACGGCTGCCTTTCTTCGTGACCACCATGTTCTCGAGTCCAGCCGTTGATTTCAGGGTCTCGAGCGACACCGTTCCAGGGAAGCGTTCGTCGAAAACGACATCGACCGTGTACCACGTCGGTGACTCCTTCTTGCTGCCCTCGTCGTAGTACTGGTGCCCCTTCTTGAATGCGAATGGGTCCGGGTAGCCGGCCTTCGCGATGGTTGCCAGTCCCGTCACGCCGGACGGGTCAGCGTTCGACGCATAGAAGAGGACGCCATCGCCTTCCTGCATCTCGTCGCGCATGTAGTTGCGCGCCTGGAAGTTGCGCACGCCCTCCCACCCGGCACGTCCAGCACGCTCCAGGTCGGCGATCGTGTAGGCCGCCGGCTCACATTTCATCAACCAGTAACGTCTCGGCATGGCTAGAAGGATATCGCGCGTTCGACTAGACTGCAGTCTGTGTCGAAGGCAGTCTATGTCGGAACGAGCGGCTACAACTATCCCGAGTGGCGGGGGACCTTTTACCCAGAGAAGTTCAGCACCAACAAGATGCTGGCCTACTACGCCGAGCGGTTCAGGACTGTGGAGATCAACTACACCTTCTACCGCATGCCGACCGAGAAGCTGCTCAAAGGCTGGTCGGACGGCACGCCTGATAATTTCAGCTTTACGCTCAAAGCGCCGAAGCGCATCACGCATGACGCCAGGCTGCAGCGCTGCGAAGACAACCTGCAGGCGTTCTGCCGGACGGCCGCCACGCTCGGACCCAAGCTCGGAGTGCTGCTGTTTCAACTCGCGCCGAACTTCAAGAAGAACACCGAGGTGCTCGAGTCGTTCCTTGAACTCCTCCCCGAGGGCACCCGGGCCGCGTTCGAGTTCCGACACGCCTCATGGTTCGAGGCGGAGGTGTTCGACGCCCTGCGGGCGCGTAACGTCGCACTCTGCATCGCCGACAGCGAAAAACTAAGCACACCACTCGAAGCAACTGCTGACTACGGCTACCTC
>JACDDJ010000354.1 GCA_013817065.1 Acidobacteriota bacterium | reverse complement strand
CCAGCGCGGCGGTGACGTCTGTCGTCGGCAGCAGCTTCCACGACGTCCGCGGTGAGGATGGCGGGCCCGGATCCGGAGTATCCCCGACAAGGACGTCGACGTAGCCGGCAAGCTCCTGAACGGCGGACGGCGGGACACGCGAGACGTCCATCGCGATGGTCACCTCGGCGCCGAGGGCGCCGCGAAGCTCGGTCAATCGAAGCTTCAGCCGATACGCCTGTTCCGCCGGGACGGACGGCGTCGCCGGCGGGACGACAAGCAGCGCCGGGCGTCCGCCGCGGCGGCGAACATCGTCCATGGCGGCCCGGAGGGCCTCCACCGGGACGTCCTGCTCCCGCACCAGGACGGTGATCCCACCCAGCTCGCCCGGTAACAGAAGCGTCTGGCCGGCGGTGGTCGTAACTCCTATACAGGCGCCGCATGCAGGCCCCTGCGCTTCCGCCCGGCCGGTCATGACAAGGCAGGCGGTCAGCAGGAGGACTGCGGCATGTGCATATAATGAGCGTTCGGTCATGATCACGGGGCGGTTTGTGGGCCAGGCCCACGAGGGGCTCGTCTGACGTGCGCATTGTTGGCATCTGTCAGGACGAACTCGTCATTCGCACGCTCGACGACGTATTGAGGCCCAGCTTCGAGCTGGACTTCCTTGTCGAAAGCCGGCCGCTCGCACGACGGCTGCACGACGCGGGACTCGACGTAAAGGTCGGCGATCCGCGCAGGGTCGACACCTATCTCAAGGCCGGCATCTCCCCCACCACCTGCTTTCTCGTCGAAGACAACGGCAAGCGCAGCATCAAGAAGGTCCTCGGCGCCATTCGTGACGCCGGCGGCACACTCACTTACATCATCCATACCGGCGCCGCCGTCACGCCCCGGAATTCCGACGCCTTGAAGGCGGATTTCCCGGATGCGGCCGACATGGACCTCTCCGAGCTCATCCGTCCGGCGCTGGTGACGGAATTGAGCCGGTCGATGACGCGCGCCAGAGTCCAGCAGTATCAGCGCTACTTTGCGGATGCCGATCGCGTCCTGATCCTGCTCCACAACGATCCGGACCCCGATGCGCTGGCGAGCGGGCTCGCCTTGCGCAACCTGCTGCGGCGAACCAAGACCACGGCGATCATCGGCGCGATGCAGGGTGTGACGCGTCCCGAGAATCTGCGGATGGCGAACATGCTCGACATCCATGTCGAACCGATCACACCGGCATCTTTTCAGGAGTTTGACAGAATCGCAACGGTCGACGTCCAGCCGCACTATTTCGGCGGGCTCCTGCTGCGGGCCGACCTGGTCATCGACCACCATCCCGAGCAGCCGGGCTACATCGCGGTCTTCAAAGACATCCGCGCCGACTACGGTTCGACCTCGACGATCCTGACCGAGCATCTGCGCTCGGTGGACGTGAATATCTCGGAACGCACCGCGACCGCGATGCTCTATGCGATCAAGTCCGACACGCTGTTCTTCGCGCGTCACACCAATCGCGACGACCTCGAAGCGTTCACGTTCCTCTACCCGCTCGCGGATGCGGCGCTGATCCGCAAGATGGAAGGTGCGGAAATCACGCTCGACCGGCTGAACTATGTCACCCGCGCGAGCCAGGGCGGCGAGATGCGCGAGCAGGTGTTCACCGCGTTCATCGGCGAAGCGCCGCGCGAAGATTTCATCCCCTACACCGCCGATTTCTTCCTTCAGCTCGAAGACGTCAAGTGGACCATCATCGCCGGCATCGTCGGTAACTGCCTGATCGTCAGTGTGCGGAACCTCGGCTACTCACGCAACGCCGGTGAATTCGTCAAACGGTGGTTCGCCGATATCGGCAGCGCCGGCGGCCACCGCGCCATGGCCAAGGCGGTCGTCCCGATCGACAAGTTCCGTCAGAAGTTCGGCGACCTCGAAGGGGACGCCATGACGAAGAAGATCGGTGACATGGCCGAACAATTCCTCAAAGAGTCGGCTCCCGAGCGGAAGAAGGAGCCGGTCGCCCGGTGAACGCTCGCGCTCACGCGCTCGCGATGAAAATGGTAGATGGTAGATGGCAAAGTGCCTCACTAGCCGCGTTTTACCATCTACCCTTTGCCATCTACCATTTCTTCCTTCTCCTTGCCGAGCGCCTGGTCCAGGTCGGCGATCAGGTCTTCCGGGTCTTCCATCCCAACCGATAGTCTCGCCATTGAGTGCGTCACGTCAGCGCGCTCGAGCTCCTCTTCCGAGTGACCCCACTGTGAGGTGAGGACCGGAAGGCTGCAGAGGCTTTCGACGCCGCCGAGCGAGGCGGCGCGGTTGAACAGGGTCAGCCGGTCAAAGAATCGCGCCGCGGCATCGTAGCCGCCGTGGACGTCGATGCACATCATCCCGCCGAAGCCACGCATCTGGCGGCGGGCGATCTCGTGATCGGGATGCTGCGGCAGGCCCGGATAGTAGACAGTCTTGACGCGCTTATCCGTCGAGAGCCACTGGGCCACCGCGAGTGCGGTGGCGTTGTGCCGCTCCATCCTCACAGCCAGGGTCTTCAGTCCGCGGCCGAGTGCATATGCTGCCTGGGGATCCAGAATCGCGCCCAGCATTCGCCGCGCTTTCTGCACCGGATCGAGCAGACCGGCCGGTCCGGCAAGCACACCAGCGGTCACGTCGCTGTGGCCGTTGAGATACTTCGTGGCGCTGTGCATGACGATGTCGACGCCGAGCGTGAGCGGCAGTTGATTGATCGGGCTGGCGAAGGTGTTGTCGACGATCGAGATGACGCCGCGACGCCGGCAGGCGTTCGCCACCGCCGCAATATCCAAACAACGCAAGGTGGGATTGATCGGCGACTCGAACCACAGAAGACGCGTGGCATCCGAGATGAGCGAATCGGGTTTGGCCATCTCGTCGATCGTCGCGAAACGGGCGCGGATACCGAACTTCGACAACAGGTCCGCGATCAAGTGAAGGGTCCCGCCGTAAATCGCCGAACTGCAGATGATCTCGTCGTCGGCCTTGAGCAGTCCGACCAGTGCGGTCGTCGTCGCCGCCTGACCGCTCGCAAATAGCATCGCGGTTTCGGCCTGCTCGAGCTTCGCGATCTTCTGCTCGACCGCCGTGAGGGTCGGATTGCCATACCTCGTGTAGAGGTACTTCTTCGACCGTCCTTCGTTGTAGTCCCGCACCTCCTGGGCGCTGTCGAAGACGAAGGTGGTGGTCTCGTAGATCGGCGTCGTGAGTGGTTCCGCGTCCTTCAAGACACCTTCGGCGCGCTGAACGAGCTGGGTCGCGATCTTCATGTGAGTGAGCCTACAGCTGCGAGGGGGCGGTCCGGCCGCCATTGCCGCGTTGGACCGGTTCGGCCGGCTCCGCACCGGCGCCTACGACCGGTTCGATGAACTGCCGGTAGGCATCCTCGTAGCCGCGGTCGACGAGCTCGGCCACGGTCTGACGCCGATCCGACCGCTCATCGTAAACGCCGCCGAAATCGAGTGGCGCGAGTGGATTGTGCGACGGGCGGACGAGAAAGATGGAGGCGAAACGGCCGGTGAACTGCTCGAGCGCGTCGCGCAGCGCGGCGGTCTCGAAGGCGCCGAGCTGCTCGCCGGCACGGCCGCGGAGGTCGGACCGCCCGGCGCTCAACTCGTGTGCGCGCCCCTCGGTCGGCGACGCGGACACGAGGATCACCTGCTCCGCTCCAGCCGCAGCCGCCTCTTCGATCAGGCGCGAGAGGCCCTCAGGGCGATCGCAGAGTCGATGCGCCTCCCCGCGCCACGGACCTTCGGACGAAAACCGCACGAGGTGGGGCTCAGTCGCGAGTGGAACCGCGACAGCGCTCTCGAGAGAGTCGAGCGCATGTTCTCTCGCCACGCCGGAGAGATCGAACGCCTCGATCGCGCGCGTGCCCGGTTCGGCGGCGGCTCGCGTGAAGAAGCGGCCACGGTGGTTTGGACCGAGCAGCGCGAAGACGACATCGCGCCGCGCATCCATGTCATGCGACGTCACCAGCAGTTCGCGGAAGCCCGGCTGCCCGAGGTTCTCGGTCAACAACTCCACATACTTGCGCGCCAGCTCGGTCCGGGCCGGCGCGGCCAGTGGCGCCGCCCCACGAATCAGGTTCCACAGTTCGGCGGTGCAGCGCGCGACCAGCCGTTCCGACGAGAGCGGCGCGCCGAGCAGCCGCCAGACCAGACTACTCTTCGATCGTCGTCTCAACGGATCGCGAAGGTAAGCCGCGATGAGCGCGGCGAGCAGAATGGCAACTGCCGCGAGCAGAGCGAACAACACCAGGCGCGGGATGATCGTCGGCAGTGCCGCTGGCGCAAAGAGGGTATCGATCCAACCCGTAAACCAGGTGGTTAGCGTCGCGCCGGCCGTCTCGAGACCGAGCAGAGTCAGGATCATCCCGACGAGACCCACGAGAACAGCTCCCGCCAGCAGCGCGATCGGCAGCAGCAGGATCCCCGCGGCAACGACGACGGCGTAACCCGCGTACTGGAGCGGCCGGCGCCATCCATAGAAACGGCTGGCGGATCGGTCCTTCCACACACCGGCGGCTTCCCACAGCCTGGCGCCGCCGTCGATCGCGGCAAACAGTGCGGACGCCGCGCCGATGCCACGGCCGCCCACCATGTCGATCTTGACGCCGGCTTCGTGAAGGGCGCGCAGCACACCGGCGTGATAAGCGCCCGCCGTGCCGGTACCGGTAAAGAGGAGTGCAGTGCGCAGACGCGTCGAATACGCGCGCTCCGGCGACTCCGGAGTGATCACGCCTTGTCGCCGTCCTCGTCGTGCAGGGTCGTCAACTTCACGATCCCGAACTCGCGCTTGCCGTTGGGTGTCGTCACAACCACTTCGTCACCCTCCCCCTTGTTCACGAGCGCACGGCCGATCGGAGACGCGGTGGAGATCATGCCCTGCTCGGGTGCCGCGTCCTCGGGCATCACCAGCTGATAGACGATCGTCTGGCCCTGCTCGTCCTTCAATGTCACTCTGGATCCGAAGCCGACTTTGTCGTGCGGAATCTTGTCGAGGTTCATCAGCGAGATCTCGCTGACGCGCTTCTGCAGCATGCTGATGCGCGATTCAACGAGGCGCTGCCGCTCCTTGGCCGCCTGGTACTCGGCGTTCTCACGCAGATCGCCCATCTCCCGGGCGCGCAGGATCTCCCGCGGCAACTCGGTTTTGAGCTCCTTGTCGAGCTGATGAATCTCGTCTTCGAACTTCTTCAGGATGCGCGCCTTCATTGAACGAGATGGTAACACTGGAACTTACGCTGAGGGTGCGGGCTTCTTACGATGAGGGTGCGGAGGGAACTGACGCAGAGGGTGCGGGCGCACTCACGCTGAGGGTGCGGGCGCACTGACGCTGAGGGTGCGGGCGCACTGACGCTGAGGGTGGGGGGGACTCACCAGCGACGAACGGCGCTATTCCGGGCTGTGCCGGTAGAATCAACTTCGTGGAGCACATAAGCAGCCGGCAGAACCCGCTGGTGAAGCGGCTGCGGGATCTGGCTCGGGAACGGGGCGACAGCGACG
>JACDDJ010000353.1 GCA_013817065.1 Acidobacteriota bacterium | reverse complement strand
CGAACTCGAGGTGGGTAGCCACACCTTCGACGTCAGCTTCGTCGAGCACCAGCTCGACGAGAACGTCACGGCCGTCCTTGTCGACGTCCCGTCGCTGTTCGATCGCGCTGGACTGTACTCGCAGGATGGCACTGACTATCCCGACAACGCTCTGCGCTTCGCAGTGCTGTCTCGAGCCGCACTCGAGTATGCGCGGCAGGAGAGTGAGCGCTACGACGTCATCCACGCGCACGACTGGCAGGCCGGACTGGTCCCGGTCTACCAGAAGATGCTGCTTTCCAACGATCCGGTCATCGGCGGCATACCGGCGGTCTTCACTATTCACAACCTGGCCTTCCAGGGCGTGTTCGGCCGCGACACCGTCAGCCAACTCGGATTCGGGTGGGAAGTGTTCAACCCGGAGGGGCTCGAGTACTGGGGCAACATCAGCTTTCTGAAGGGCGGAGTGAACTTCAGCGAGCGCATTACCACCGTGAGTCCGACGTACGCGCGGGAGATCCTCACACCGGAGCTCGGGTTCGGCTTCGAAGGCGTGATGCGGAGAAGAGCGGCCGACCTCGTCGGCATCCTCAATGGCATCGATACGGCTCGCTGGAATCCTGGAGCGGACCCCTTTGTCGCGTCGTCGTACACCGCCGACGACCTGGCGGGGAAGCGTGAGGCGAAGCGCGCTCTCCTTCAGGAGGTCGGCCTCGAGGCGGACGAGGCCGCGATGAGCCGGCCACTCATCGGGTTGATCTCGCGTCTTACCGACCAGAAGGGGTTTGACCTGATCGGCACCTCGGCCGGCGAACTGATGGCGCTCGACGCATCATGGGTGATGCTGGGGAGTGGAGAACGGCATTACGAAGACCTGTGGCGCACCATGGCGTCCCGGCATCCGGACCGCGTGTCGGCGACGATCGGGTTCGATGAACGCCTCGCGCATATGATCGAAGCGGGCGCCGACATGTTCCTGATGCCGTCCCGGTTCGAGCCCTGCGGCCTGAACCAGCTCTATAGCCTCCGGTATGGGACCGTGCCGATCGTGCGTGCGATCGGCGGGCTGGAGGATACGGTCGTGGACGCCGACGCGCCGGACGGAAACGGCATCAAGTTCGCTGAGTACTCGCGCGGCGCCCTGGTGGCGGCAGTGAAGCGTGCACTCGAGCTCTACGCCGACCGGCCGCGATGGACAACCCTGCAGCGGTCGGGCATGGCGACCGATCCGTCCTGGGACGTTTCAGCCCGGGAGTATGTCAAAGTGTATAGAGGACAACGTTAATGGCATCTGAAAAGGTCACGATTCTCACCGACGGCAATTTCGAGCAGACGATCAACGGCGGCAAGCCGGTGCTCATCGATTTCTGGGCGGAGTGGTGCGGCCCCTGCCGCCGACTGGCGCCAACCGTCGACGAACTCGCCAACGACTACGAAGGCAAGGTCGTCGTCGGCAAGATGAACGTCGACGAGAACCCGTCCACCCCCATGCGCTTCAGTATCCGCGGCATCCCGACCCTGCTCCTGTTCAAGGGCGGGGAGCTGGTGGAGCAGGTCGTCGGCCTGGCCGACAAGGACTCGCTCAAGAAGATGCTCGATAAGCATGTCGCGTAACGTCATCATCATCGGGTCTGGCCCTGCGGGCCTCACCGCCGCGCTGTACACGGCACGGGCCAACCTCAAGCCGCTCGTCATCGAGGGGCTCGAGGCCGGCGGGCAGCTGATGATGACGACGTTGGTAGAGAACTGGCCGGGTCACCGCGACGGCATCATGGGGCCGGAGTTGATGGCCGAGATGCGCGCCCAGACCGAACGGTTCGGCGCCGAGATCGTCCGCAGCCACGTGAAGTCGGTCGACCTGCAGTCCCGTCCCTTCAAGGTTCAGACGTCCGAAGGCGACTACGAAGCGGAGACGCTGATCATCGCGACCGGCGCCTCGGCGCGGTGGCTCGGGCTGTCGTCAGAGAGCGCGCTCGTCGGTCACGGCGTCTCGAGCTGCGCGACCTGCGATGGTTACTTCTTCCGAGGCAAGCCAATCGCCGTCGTCGGCGGAGGTGACTCCGCGATGGAAGAGGCCTTGTTCCTCACGCGCTTCGCCTCCCACGTCACCGTGATCCATCGTCGCGAGTCGCTCCGCGCCTCGAAGATCATGCAGGACAAGGCATTCGCAAACCCGAAGATCAGCTTCGAGTGGAATGCCGAAGTCGATGGCATAGACGACGTAGAGAAGGGCGAAGTGACGGCGATCAGGATCCGGAACCGGCTGACCGGTGAAGCGAAATCGATCCCGGTGGATGGCGTCTTCATCGCGATCGGCCACACGCCGAACACGTCACTCTTCACCGGTGCGCTGGAGATGGACGCGAACGGCTACCTGATCACGCACGCCGGTACGCGGAGCAGCATTCCGGGGGTCTTTGCCTGCGGCGACGTCCAGGATCACATCTACCGTCAGGCGATCACCGCCGCCGGTTCCGGATGCATGGCGGCGATGGACGCCGAGAAGTATCTAGAGGGCCTGCCGCAACACATCGGCGAAGTTCACTTGACCGCTTAGGAAGCTACAAGGGTGCACCTTCGAGCACCCTGCAGCACACCGTTTCTAGTCGATCCAGCCGCCGCCGACGACTTCGTCCCCCACATACATCACCAGCGCCTGGCCTGGAGCGACTGCCGCCTGCGGCGCGTCGAACTTGACCCGCACGCGATCGGCGCCGATCGGATCGATCGCCGCCGCCGCTTCGGTGTGACGGTGGCGGATCTGCGCGGTGACGCGCGTGCCCGCGACCGGGGGAGCACCCGCGATCCAGTTCACGCCGGACGCCGTCAACTCGTCGCGATCCAGCGCCTCGCGCGGACCGACAGTTACCGCCGCGCTCGCCGCATCGATCCCGACGACGTAGAGAGGAATCGGCGAGGATAATCCAAGTCCCTTGCGCTGGCCGACCGTGAAGCGGTGGACGCCGCTGTGCTGACCGAGGACGGCCCCTCCGACGTTTCGTATGATGCCCTGTGCGACGGCGACACCGTGCTCCTCGAGAAAGGCGGCGTGATCGCCGCTGGCGACGAAGCAGATCTCGTGGCTGTCCGGTTTGTCGGCGACGGCAAGGTCCAGCGCCCGGGCGTGCTCGCGCACGGCCGGCTTGTCGAGTTCGCCAAGCGGGAATACGGCGTGCGCCAGCTGCGCCTGGGTGAGCGTAAACAGGAAGTAGGACTGGTCTTTGCTCCGGTCGCGTCCGCGCAGCAGCCTGTAGCGCCCGCTCGCCTCGTCACGCGTCACCCGTGCGTAGTGCCCGGTCGCAACCAGATCGGCACCGAAACCGGCGGCGCGCTCCACGAGCGTCGCGAACTTGAGGTCCCCGTTGCAGTGGACGCACGGGATCGGCGTCCGCCCGGCCGCATACTCCCGCACGAAATTCGAAACGACCGTCTCGTTGAACTTGTCCTCGAAGTTGACGATGTAGTGGGGGAATCCGAGCCGCGCTGCGACGCGCCGGGCGTCATGCAGATCGTCGATCGTGCAGCAGGATCCGAAGGTCCGCTTCCCCTCGGACTGGTCGTAGAGCTGCATCGACAGACCGATGACGTCATGCCCCTGCTGCGCGAGGAGTGCGGCCGCGACCGAGGAGTCCACGCCGCCCGACATCGCCACAACGATGCGCATCAGCGCCTCATCCCCGTGACGGTTCGCAGCTTGGCCACGACCATCGGTAGCTTGTGGAGAAAGGCGTTCGCCTCGGCGTCGGTATTGCCGGCGCCGAGGCTAATGCGGATCGAGTTCTGCGTCCGATGAGAGGAGAGCCCCATCGCACGGAGCACGTGTGAGGGCTCGAGGGTCCCTGACGAGCAGGCGGATCCCGTCGACACCGCGATCCCCTCGAGATCGAGCGCGATCAGCAGCGACTCGGCCTCGATGCCTTCGAAGCTGATGTTTGTCGTGTTGGGCACGCGTCGCTCACGGTCACCGTTGATTGCCGTGCCGGGGACGGTGACGAGCACCGCCTCTTCGATCTTGTCGCGCAGCGCGGCGAGTCGCAACGACTCGGCAGGCAGCTTCTTCATCGCCAGTTGCGCGGCAGCGCCGAGCCCCGCAAGACCCGCGACGTTCTCGGTGCCGGCGCGACGGCTGCGCTCGTGCTTGCCGCCGGTAAGGATGGCAGCGACCCGGGTTCCGCGCTTGATCCAGAGCCCGCCGGCCCCCTTGGGTCCATAGAACTTGTGGGCAGACAGCGAGAGGAGGTCGACGCCGAGGGCTCGCACATCGACTGGGATCTTGCCGGCGGACTGCACGGCGTCAGTGTGAAACAGCGCGCCGGCGTTGTGGGTGATCCGCGCCAGCTCAGGGATTGGCTGGATCGTACCGATCTCGTTGTTGGCGTGCATCACCGACACGAGCGCCGTTGCAGGCGTGATCGCTGACTGCAGCGCCTCGGGCGACACGATACCGCTGGCGTCGACAGAGAGCAGCGTAACGGTCCAGCCGCGGCGCGCCAGTGCCTTCAGCGTAACGAGTTCTGCATCGTGGTCTATCGTCGTGGCTATGAGATGCTTGCGGCCGGTTGGCTCGAGGGCCTCGGCCACCCCGCGCAACGCGAAGTTGTCCGCCTCGGTTCCGCCGCTCGTGAACACCACTTCGGACGGCTCACCGCCGACCAGCGCCGCAACCGCGCTCCGCGCATCGTCGAGGACGCCCTTGGCGCGCTGGCCAAAGTGGTGGACGCTGGACGCGTTTCCGAACTCGTCGCGGAGTGCGCGGACGACCACATCCAGCACCACCGGGTCGACCGGCGTCGTGGCGTTATGGTCGAAATAGATCCTCATCGGAATTTTCCATCATAACATTCCCCTAAGTCTCAGCAGTATAAGGACTAGCGCGAGACTAGACAGCACCGGACCTGTCCCGTATACTGGCGCAACTGCTGCCCAGCCGGCTGAAAATCAGAACACCCTGCG
The DNA here is from genome assembly GCA_013817065.1 of Acidobacteriota bacterium. GTDB lineage: Bacteria > Acidobacteriota > Vicinamibacteria > Vicinamibacterales > 2-12-FULL-66-21 > JACDCA01. The sequence goes on along the minus strand of JACDDJ010000353.1, from coordinate 569 downwards.
ACCAAACTTCGGACTGGTGGAGAGAAGAACTATGTGGAAACGCGATGAACCGGCAAAGCCTGGCGGCGCCCCTGCACCCGGCGCTGCGCCGTCGCAGCCGGCAACCACGCCGGTGCACGAGCCAGCCGGCCAGGCGCGGCCGGCCGCTGCTGATACCTCAAGAGGACTGGAGAGAACGACCGTGAACATCGGCAAATCCGTCGTTATCAAGGGTGAACTCAACGGCAGCGAGGACTTGACTATCGAAGGCCAGGTCGAAGGCAAGATCGAACTGCGCCAGAACGTCCTGACGATCGGCGCCAACGGGCGGATCAAGGCCCAGGTCTTTGCCAAGGCTGTCATCATCCTGGGCGAGGTCACCGGTAACGTGACCGCGACCGAGAAGGTAGACATCCGCGACAACGGGTCGGTCGACGGCGACATCGCGTCCCCTCGTGTGGCGATTGCCGAAGGGGCGCACTTCCGCGGCGCGATCGACATGCAGCGCGCCGGCAGCACGCCGGGCGACAAGGAAAAAGAGAAGGACAAGGGCGACAGCAAGCCGGCCGCAGCTGCGGCCGCTCCAGCGG
>JACDDJ010000352.1 GCA_013817065.1 Acidobacteriota bacterium | reverse complement strand
GAGTACGAGGCGCGCTACTATGAGCAGGCCGCAGTGGCCTGACTCACATTAATCGCTCTCCGAGGTTTTCGGTACGGTTCAAGTCTGCCCGCACCCTCAGCGTGAGTCCGCCCGCACCCTCAGCGTCAGTCTGACCGCACCCTCAGCGAAGTAAGACCGCACCCTCAGCGTCAGTTCCCCCGTGATAGATTTTGATGGATGGACTTCCGGCCGACCGAGGAACAGGAACTGCTGCGCCGCACGGTGCGCGAGTTCGCCGAAACCGAGATGCGGCCCCATGTCATGGAGTGGGACGAGGCACAGCACTTCCCGATGGAACTGCTGCCGAAGCTCGCCGCGCTCGGCCTGATGGGGATCCAGTTCGACGAGTCGGTCGGTGGCTCCGGAATGTCGGCAGTCGATTACTGCATCTGCATCGAGGAACTCGCCCGCGTCTGCCCGTCGATCGCCTTGTCGGTCGCGGCGCATAACGGACTGTGCACCGCTCACATCGCGATGTTCGGCAACGATGCACAGAAGCAGAAGTTCCTGCCGCGGCTCGTTGCCGGTGAAGTGCTGGGCGCGTGGGGGCTGACCGAAGCCAGCGCCGGCAGCGATGCGGCCGGGATGCGCACCGTCGCCGCGAAGCAGGCGGACGGCAGCTGGGTCCTGAATGGATCCAAGACCTTCATCACCCACGGCAAGATCGGCGGCGTGATGGTCGCGATGGCCGTGTCGGACCGGACCAAGAGCCGGCGCGGTATTTCCGCGTTCGTCCTCGAGCACGGCACGCCCGGCATGAGCGCGGGCAAGAAAGAGAACAAGCTCGGGATGCGCGCCAGCGACACGAGCGAGGTGCTGTTCCAGGACTGCCGGCTGCCCGCTGACGCGCTGCTCGGGGAAGAAGGTCAGGGCTTCATCAACACGCTGCAGGTACTCGATGCCGGCCGGATCGGCATCGCCGCACTCTCGGTCGGTCTCGCCCAGGGCGCTTACGAGGCGGCTCGCACTTACGCGAAGGAACGAAAGCAGTTCGGACAGCCGATCGCCGGATTCCAGGCGATCCAATGGAAGCTTGCCGACAACGCCACGCGAATCGAAGCGGCGCGGCTCCTGACCTACCACGCGGCATATCTGAAGGACCGTGGCGTCCGGATGACGAAGGAGTCCGCCATGGCGAAGCTCTTCGCGAGCGAGATTGCCGTGAAGGCGGCCGATGACTGCGTCCAGATCCATGGCGGATACGGGTTCGTGAAGGACTATCCCGCTGAGAAGTACTTCCGCGACGTCAAGCTGCTGACGATCGGCGAAGGCACCAGCGAGATCCAGCGACTGGTCATCGCGAGGCAGTTGCTGGCCCAGTGACGCGGCCGACTCTCTCTGAACGCGTTCTCGCCGGCGACGCGCGTGCGATCGCGCGAGCCATTTCGCTCATCGAAGATGAAGCGCCCTCCGGCGCCGAGTTGATCCGCCGCATCTTCGGACGCACCGGGCAGGCATACCTGATGGGCGTCACTGGTCCGCCCGGCGCAGGCAAGAGCACGCTCGTCGACCGGATGACCACCGAGATCCGCAAAACGGGCCAGACGGTAGGCGTGGTGGCGGTCGATCCAACCAGTCCCTACACCGGCGGCGCCATCCTCGGCGACCGGGTGCGCATGCAGGCGCATACCGGTGACGACGGGGTGTTCATCCGTAGCATGGCGACGCGGGGGCACCTCGGTGGCCTCGCCCGCGCGACCGGCGAAGTCGCATCGGTACTCGACGCCTCCGGCAAAGACATCGTCATCATCGAAACCGTGGGCGTCGGGCAGGACGAGGTCGACATCGTTCGGACGGCTGACGTGTCGATCGTGACCCTCGTCCCCGGGGCCGGCGACGAGGTGCAGGCGCTCAAAGCCGGCATCATGGAAATCGCCGACATCTTCGTCGTCAACAAAGCCGATCGCGAAGGCGCGGATCGCACCGTGTCGTCGATCGAGGCGATGCTGTCGTTGCATACGTTTGCCGAGGGGGACTGGCGTCCGCCAATCATGAAGACGGAAGCAACCTCAGGCCGCGGTGTCCCGGAGCTGCTCGAGACGATCGAGCGATTCAAGCAACACACCGCGCCGACGCAGGGCAGCCGCCGCCGCGCGCGCGCCGAGTGGCGCCTGCGCGAGCTTCTCGGCCATCGCTTTCTCCGTCACGTCGAGGAGTCGATTCTGAAAGCGGGTGAGTTCGAGGCGATCCTCGAGCGGATCGCCAGTCGCGAACTGGACCCCTACTCGGCCGTGGACGGCATCTTTCAACGGAGTGTCCGAGCGTGAAGGCGACGATCGATCACATCGGCATCGCGGTCGGGGATCTCAACGCGTCGCTGGCGTTCTTCAAGGACGCTCTCGGACTCGAGCTCGATGCGCCAGAGGACGTGCCGGCGCAGCGCGTGCGCGCCCACTTTCTCCAGGCCGGTGAGGCGGCGATCGAGCTGGTCGAACCCACGGCCGACGATTCGCCGATCGCGAAGTTCATCGCCCGGCGCGGCGCCGGCATTCACCACCTCGCGCTGCGCGTCGACGACATCGTCGCGGCGCTCGCCGAACTGAAAACCAAAGGCGTGCGGCTGATTGATGAAACGCCGCGGCCCGGTGCGCACAACTCGCTCGTCGCCTTCATCCATCCCGCGAGCGCCCACGGCGTCCTCGTCGAGTTGAAACAGGTCAAGTGAGCGCGATCCGCCTCGGCGATCTCGAACTCACGTCTCTCTTCGACGGCTACTTCCGTCTCGATGGCGGCGCCATGTTCGGGGTCGTGCCGAAGCCGCTGTGGGAGCGGCGCGCGCCGGCCGACGACCGCAATCGCATCGCGCTGGCAATGCGCCCGCTCCTCGTCCGCGGGAAGCAGACGATGGTGATCGATGCGGGGGCGGGCAACAAGATGGACGCGAAGAGCACGGACATCTACGCGATTGACCGCCACCGCAATATCGTCCACTCGCTGGCGGACGCGGGCCTCTCGGTGGGGGACATCGAGATCGCGCTCGCATCCCATCTCCACTTCGACCACGCGGGCGGCTTCACGACGCGCAGCGTCTCGGGCGAGATCCGTCCGACCTTTCCCAACGCGCGCTACGTCGTCCGCGACCAGGAGTGGGCGGATGCGACGCATCCGCACGAGCGGAACCGCGCCAGCTATCTGCAGGACGACTTCGTCCCGCTCGAGACCGCCGGCGTGCTGGACCTCGTCAGCGGTGACGCCGAGATCATGCCCGGCGTTCGCGTCCGGTGGACCGGCGGCCACGCTCGCAGCCATCAGGTGGTGATGATCGAATCCGGCGGGCGGACGGCCGTGTTTACCGCCGACATGATCCCGACGACCGCGCACGTCGACGAGCCCTGGATCATGGGCTACGACCTCTACCCGATGGAGACGCTGGCGTTCAAGCGCGCGTTCGTGCGCGAGGCGATCGACCGGGAGTATCTGATTTTCTTCGAACACGATCCGAAGGTGGCCGCGGGTTACATCCGCGAGAAGGACGGCAGGAAGTACGTGGAACCCCTCGCATGAGCATCACGATCGGGATCATCGGCGGCAGCGGCCTGTATGACATGGCCGAACTCACGGACCGGGAAGAGCGCAGCGTCACCACCCCCTTCGGCGAGCCGTCGGCGCCCTACGTGGTCGGCACGCTGCGCGGTAAGCGCGTCGCATTTCTGGCGCGGCATGGCGCCGGTCACCGCTTCACGCCGTCCGAGTTGAACTACCGCGCCAACATCTTCGGGTTCAAGACGCTCGGTGTCGAGTACATCCTGTCGGCCAGCGCAGTCGGAAGCCTGAAGGAGGGTTACAGTCCAATGGACCTCGTCATCCCGGACCAGTTCATGGACCGGACGCGCGGCCGCATCTCCACTTTCTTCGGAGGCGGGCTGGTCGCTCACGTCGGCTTCGCGCACCCGTTCTGTTCGCCGTTGAGCGAGATCGCGTTCCGCTCGGCGAAGGCCGCCGGCGCGACGGTCCACAAGGGCGGCACCTACGTCTGCATGGAAGGTCCGCAATTCTCAACGCTCGCCGAGTCGAATCTGTACCGGTCCTGGGGGATGGACGTCATCGGCATGACGAATCTCCAGGAGGCCAAGCTCGCGCGCGAGGCGGAGATCTGCTACGCGACGATCGCGCTCGTCACCGACTATGACTGCTGGCATCCGTCGCATGACCACGTGACTGTCGACATGGTCGTCGCCAATCTCGTGGAGAACGCACGGACGGCGCAGCAGGTGATCGCCGGCGCGGTCGATGCGTTGCCGTTCGAGCGGAGCTGCGAATGTGCGACCGCACTGAAGCACGCCATCATCACCCGGCCGGAGGCGATCTCCGCCGAGGCAAAATCGCGGCTCGCGCCGCTGGTCGGAAAGTATCTCTAGATCATGAGCATCATCATCACCGGGTCGATCGCGTACGACTACCTGATGTCGTTTCCGGGCAAGTTCACCGAGCACTTCCTGCCGGAGCACATGAACCGGGTGAGTCTGAGCTTTCTCGTCGACACCATGGACAAGCGGCGCGGCGGCTGCGCGCCCAACATCGCCTACACGCTGGCGCTGCTCGGGCAGCGGCCCCGCTTGATGGGCACCGCCGGCCAGGACTTCGGTGAGTACCGGCAATGGCTGCAGGCCGCCGGCGTCGACACCTCGCTCGTGAAGGTGGTCGGCGACAAGTTCACCGCGTCGTTCTTCTGCAGCACCGACACCGAGAGCAACCAGATCGCGTCGTTCTACACGGGTGCAATGGCCCACGCCGCGGAGCTGTCGTTCCGCACGGCGCCGGAGGCGCGGCTGGCGATCATCTCGCCGAACGATCCGGCCGCGATGGTGCAGTATGCCGAGGAGTGCCGGGCCCTCGCCCTGCCGTTCATCTGGGATCCAGGGCAGCAATGTGCGCGCATGTCGGGCGACGAGTTGGCGTCCGGGATTGCCGGCGCCGCGATCGTGATCTGCAATGACTACGAGTTCGAACTGATACGTCAGAAGACTGGTCTCGATGAAGCAGGCGTGCTGTCACGGGCCGGTGCGCTGGTCATCACCAGGGGCGAGAACGGCTGCACCATCCTGCAGGGGAGCACCAGCACCGACGTGCCGGCGGTGACGCCTCATAAGATCGTCGACCCGACCGGCGTCGGCGACGCATTCCGCGGCGGGTTTCTGAAGGGGATGGCCGACAAAGCACCGTACGAGGTGTGTGCGCGCATCGGCAGTGTGGCGGCCACCTACGCGCTCGAGCACCTCGGCGGCCAGAGTCATGCCTACTCGTGGACCGAATTCAAGGCGCGATACGAACAGCATTTTGGCGCGCTCAGCGAAGTCAGGTGAGGCACGTCGCGCTCGCGTTGACGGTTGGAGCTGTGGTGTGGGTGCTGCTCGTGGTCGCGGCGCCGGCTGGGCTCGGGACGGCGTCATTGTCCGCGATCGTCGCGTACCTCTATGTCGCTGGCAGCCAGATCTGCCATCAGATCACCGAACGATCCTTTGCGTATGGCGGAGTGCAGT
>JACDDJ010000351.1 GCA_013817065.1 Acidobacteriota bacterium | reverse complement strand
TCGCCCAATTCGGTCGGCGGGTTTCTCACCGCCGACGCCTTCAACCTCTTGGATGCGAATGGGACGCTCATCGACGTGACTGCCTTTGCTACAACCAACAGCTACTTTCGGTTGTTTGAAGACGGCCCATTCGCAACGCCTCCTCCAGGCGGTGACTCCAGGACAACGCTGATCAGCGGGGCGGACGGTTTTACGGGCTCAGGATCACCCACCGGAGGCATTGGTGTGGGTGGATCGGCCACATTCTCTCTGACGCTCGCCACCGACCTAACGGCTGCAACCTTTGCTGCATTCTTTGGCAGCGAAGAGATCCGCTTCCGTGGGTTGGCTAACGGCGGCAGCGACAAGGTCAGCATCACGACCAACCCGCCCACGAGCGTCCCGGAGCCGGCTTCGCTACTGCTTCTCGGCCTAGGCCTAGCGGCAGTCGCCCGAAGCTCCAAGAAGCGACTTTAAAAGGATCGACTTCATCGGATTGCCGGTCGGGACCTTCCCGACCGGTTTTTTTTTGAGCCCGGTGTGCGCCGGCACCCGCACTCCGTCATCGCCGTTGCAGCAGGCGGACTGCGCGCAAATATACGCGCATTGCGCGACATTAGTCAGCCTTGGAGGCGAACCTTATCGCTGATTCCGAAGAATAGTGATCGGAAGACTCGCGCCTTGCCTGCGAGAACCGGCCCGTAAGGCTCGTGAATCGTGTTATCGCTTGTTGGTTCCGTCGAGAGTTCACCGGGTCGGTTCGCCGGATCGTGGTTTGCTGAGGCACTCCCCGAGCCGTTTCGAATCCATTTCCCGTCCGCAAGTCCGAGTCTCACCCAGGCCTCGGATAGGCTGCTGAGATGGGTGTTGACGGGTTTTGCAGGCGTCCTCCGCACCATCAGCCCGATCACGGTGCGAGGTTCTCGTCGAACTCCGTATGAAATGGGGCTACCCACACGGGACGCGTCGATCAGAGTCCACTGAATGGAACAGGAGAACAGTCATGTTGTCGCACGCTCGTTCGATGGGCGTCCTTACGTTAATCCTGGTCTGCACTTCGGGCTGCGCCGAGGACCCTCAGGTGGCAAAGCGCGAGTACGTAAGGAACGGCGACAGTTACGTCGCGCAGCAGAAATACCGGGAAGCCGTCGTTGAATATCGCAACGCCATCCAGCAGGATCCGCGCTTTGCGGAAGCGCGAACGAAGCTCGCCGAAACCTACGTGAAACTGGGTGAACCCGCAAGCGCGTTCGGAGAGTACGTGCGAGCCGCAGATCTGCTGCCCGACGACGTAGTGGCACAGGTCAAGGCCGGCCAGATGCTCCTGCGCGGGCGCCGCTTTGAGGACGCAAAGAGCCGGGCGGAGAAGGCTCTCGCGCTCGACCGAAACAACACCGACGCGCATATCCTCCGCGCTAATGCGCTGGCGGGATTGAACGACGTCGAGGGGGCTATCCAGCAGCTTGAGGACGCCATTCAGATGAGGCCCGACCACGGCGACAGCTACGCCAGCCTCGGATTGATGCAAATGGCCCGCGGCGACAAGGATCAAGCCGAGGCGGCGTTCAAGATGGCGCTTGGGCGCGATCCGCGCTCGGTAAAGGCACGTCTCGCGTTGGCGAACTTCTACGGTGCTACTGCAAGGCCCAAGGAGGCCGGAGAACAACTCCTCGAAGCCTTGAAAATCGACCCGAAACATCTGATAGCAAACCGCGCAATGGCAACGTTTCGCCTTCAGCAGGGCCGGGCCTCAGAAGCGGAGCCCTACCTGAAAGTGGTTGCGGATGCCGCCCCAGATGATGCAGGAAAGCTGGCCCTCGCGGACTACTATGCCGCCACGAACCGCGCAGGTGAGGCGCGCGGCATCCTCGAGAGCGTTGCGGCCTCGACATCGGGCAACTCGCAGGCGGCCCGCCTGCGCCTCGCTGCCCTGGCCTTACGGGATCGCAACCTCGCGGAGGCCAACCGGTTCGTTAACGAGATCCTCGAGAAGGATCCGAAGCATAGCGACGCGCTTATCGCCAAAGCGCAGCTCCAAACCAACGAAAAGAAGTTGGACGATGCGCTCGTGACCTTGCGCACCGCCGCCGAAGCCGCACCTGAGAACGCACGCGTGCACCTTGCGCTGGGCGGTGTGCACCTTGCGCGCCGGGACCACGCGGCCGCGATGGCCGGTTTCGCTGAGGCGTTGAAACTTGATCCGAGGCTAATCGCGGCCGAGGTCGAACTTGCCGGTGTCCACCTGGCTTCAGGACAACCCGATCGAGCGCTGCAGTTAGCGAACAGCGCCCTTCAGAAGAACCCGGGCGATGCCGATGCCCTGCTCGTTCGCGGTCGCGCCCTCCTCGCGCAAGGAAAAACGGTTCCGGCTGAACAAATGCTGAAGCCTCTCGCAGCTGCGCTCCCCAACGACGCGAAGGTTCAGGCCGAAATGGGACGACTTCAGCTCACGAAGGGAGACCGGGGAGCGGCGCGCGCGACCTTCGCGGCCATGTTGGAAACGAATCCCACGAACATCGACGCCCTCACCGCGCTCACGCGCATTGATTTGAGCGAGAACAAGGCGCAGCAGGCGCGCCTGCGCGTGGAAGATGCGGTCCGGCGGCAGCCGAACAATCCTGGGTTGCTCGTGCTCGCCGGGGCTACGTATTCAAGCTTGAAGGATCATGCTGCGGCCGAAACGTCGCTACGGAAGGCGATCGAACTCGACTCGTCGAACATGTGGGCGTATATCACTCTAGCGCAACTCTTCGCCTCACAAGGGCGCGTCAGCGAAGCGACGGTCGAATATGAGAAGGCAGCGAGGCAACAGCCTCGTTCGATCCCGATCCAGACAGCATACGCGCTGCTCCTCCAGATGCAGAACCGCAGTGCCGAGGCAAAGGCGGTGTACCAGCACATCGTTGAGATGGATCGGAGTGCCGCGGTTGCTTCCAACAATCTCGCCTGGCTTACCGCAGAGGAAGGGGGGAATCTCGATGTGGCACTGGAACTTGCCCAAGCCGCAAAGGCGCAGCTGCCGGATAACCCAATCGTAAACGACACCCTCGGATGGGTTTACTACAAAAAGGGATTGCCTGCGCTGGCAGTGCCCCCTCTCGAGCTGGCAATCACAAAGGATCCTGGCGTTGGGTCATATCATTACCACCTCGGGCTGGCTTATGCCGCGACCGGGAATGCCGATCAGGCCAGGGTCGCACTGGGCAAAGCCCTCTCCCTGAAACCCTCGTCTGAGGACACGAAGGGAGCGCAGGACGCCCTCGCGAGACTACGGTAGTGAAGGGACGCATTGACGAGGCGCCAATCACGGGAAGTGCTTCGACTCACTAGATGAATGACTCAGCCGCCGCAACGCAGCCGCTTCCGGCGCTCCCTCGAGCATGCGCTCGAGCTCCAACCCTCCTTCCCCGAAGCCGCGGACGCACGAGCGGTCCTCGCGAAACTGTAGCTCGCGCAGCAGCCGGCGAACCGCTGAGGGTGTCGATGAGATGATTGGGAATACGGGTTTACTGCCAGGCGCTGAACACAAGTCGCGATCCCACCTTGCACCCGCCGAGATCGGTGCGGGGCTCGCGCTTCTCCTCGCCTTCGCGTTCTCCTTCAGAGATGCGTTGACGATTCTGTGGCGTCAATGGAACGACAGCCCAACGCATTCTTACGGACTGCTGATCGGTCCCGTCGCGGTGTACCTGGCCTGGGTAACCCGTGAGCGGTGGATGCGCGTTCAGGCACGTCCGGGATATCTCTTCGGCGGCGCCATAATGATCGGCAGCCTCCTGATCTACCGGGCCGGCAGGACGTCGGGGATTGTGAGTGTTCAGCAGATGGCGATGTTCGGCGCCTTTGTCGGGATCATCGTTCTCGTCGTCGGAATGCCGGTGGTTCGCCGGCTCGCCCTGCCACTCGCGTACTCCACCATGATGTTTCCGATCTGGGACGTCTTTATTGCGCCATTCCACTGGCCGCTGCAGTTGGCCTCTGCCGATTTGGCGACAAAGTTCCTGCGGAGTGTGGGCATCCCGGCGTTCCGCGACAGCATCTGGATTTCGCTGCCAAACATCACCCTTGCGGTCGAAGAGGTCTGCAGTGGTGTGGGATATCTGATCGCGGTGATTGCCGTCGCGATACCGGTGGGATACGTCGCCCTGCACGGAGTGGTCCGGCGGGTAGGTCTGGTAGTGATCGCCGTCGCAGTGGCAGCTCTCAGTAACAGCGTCAGGGTGGCTCTTGTCGGGTTCCTTGCGCATCACGACTATCAAGGTTCGCTTCACGGCCCCGGCCACGTTCTGACCGGCATGTTTGTTTCCGGCATGGGATATCTCGCCATCGCTGTCGCCGTTTCGGTTTTGCGCCCCGGGCAGAAAGAGGCTGCGCCCGAGCTCGAACAGCCGCCTGAGGCCAGGACCACTCGTCACCAGTGGCACCTGCCCGGTTCTTCCGCGGCGAGGATGCTAGTGGTTGGATTGCTGCTGGCGGTCGCGGGACTCACCGCACCGAAATTGGTCCACTCCGCGGATCTGGTGGTCTCCGCTTTCCCGGCGCAGATCGGACAATTCCGCCAGACGGCGAAGCCTCCGTCGGAGCGAGCGCCCGCCGGAGCCGAGTGCACATACGTGAGCGCTGCCGGCGACCGCGTCCAGATCTCCGTCTCTCCGACGTCCGCGGTCCACGTCCCTTACAGCAACACCCCTGAAAAGCGTGCTTACGCGATCGAAGGGGAGGGAGTGCATCTGCACCGGGGAAAAAAGACCCTCGAAACGGGCCGTCAGGAGGAACAGGCGTCCTGGTTCGTCAGCAACGGCCGTGAATTCACCAGCGTCCTCTCTGCACGCGGATGGCAGGTGTGGCAGGCAATCCTGGGTGTGTCCGCTCCGGCGACGACCGTGATTGCCACCAGTGCCGCCCCTCCAGAGGTGTTCGACGCCTTTTTGACCGATGCTGTTCCGGCGGTTCGCCAGGCACTCTCTTCACGGTTGGCGAACTCTGCGCCGACACAAGCGCAGCAGTCAGGGGTCCGCTAGCCGCATGCGATCTGTTCCGCCCCAACGTCTGCGACACGATGAACACATTGGAACCACTGTCGCCTGGCTCGCATTCCTCGCAGCGCGACGGCAAGGTCACGATCGCGCTGTGCGCTGCCGGAGAAATCTGGGGAGGCGTGGAACTCGCGATACAGTTGCTGGCGGCAGGCCTCAGATCGCGGGGGGTGGACGCCGTGGCGATCCTCTTCTACGAAGGGCTCCTGGCCGAGAGACTTCGCGCGGATGGCGTTCCGGTGGTGGTCACTCAGATGCCCTACAAGTACAGCCTGAGCGGGGCGCGGGCGATGTCGTCGGCGTTGCGCGAGCTCGGCGTGGAACTGCTGCATGTCCATGGCTACAAGGCAAGCGTGGTCGGCGGAATAACGGCGGCGCGCATCGGCATCCCGGTCGTGAAGACGGAGCACGGCGCCGTCGAGGCGCCGGGCGGCTGGCGCGAAGGTCCTGGATGGATGCGATTACTTGCGTATCGGGTCGTCGACCGAAGAGTGA
>JACDDJ010000350.1 GCA_013817065.1 Acidobacteriota bacterium | reverse complement strand
CTGACGCGCTGTCGCTCTATCCCGACCCATGGCGGGACAGGATCGTGTCGGCCATCCAGGCCTGTCAGCAGGATGGCACGCCATTCGACCTCGAGACGGAAATTCTCACCGCCAAAGGCGCGCGAAAGTGGGTGCGCGTGAGCGCCGAGGCGGAACGCCACGCCGATGGCTCGATTACCCGGGTGCAGGGTGCGTTCCAGGACATCACCGATCAAAAGCACCTGGAGCAACAGTACCTGCGCGCGCAACGCATGGAGAGCATCGGCACGCTCGCCAGCGGCATCGCCCACGATCTCAACAACGTGCTCGCACCGATCCTGTTGTCGATCGGCCTGCTCCAGGAGGACGAGCACGAGGCGGAGCGGCTCGAGACCCTGGGCACGATCGAGGCGAGCGCGAAACGGGGCGCCGCGATGGTCAGCCGTCTGCTGTCGTTTGCCCGGGGCGCGGACGGGCGACGCGAGGACGTGCAGCTGCCGCCCCTGGTTCGAGACCTCGCCACGATCGTCCGGGATACTTTTCCCAAGAACATCGCGTTCGAAGACCGCCTCAGCCCCGACCTGTGGGCGCTGCAGGCAGACGCCACCCAGCTGCATCAGGTGCTTCTCAACCTGAGCGTGAACGCGCGCGACGCGATGCCGGCGGGAGGGCAGATCACGCTGACGGCGAAGAACATCGTCATCGACGAGTCGTATGCGGCCCTGAACATCGACGCGCGAAGCGGCCGCTATGTGACGATCGCGGTCGAAGACACGGGCACTGGCATCTCGAAAGAGATCATCGACAAGATCTTCGACCCGTTCTTCACGACCAAGGAAATGGGCAAGGGCACCGGGCTTGGGTTGGCCACGTCGATGGCGATCGTCACAGGCCATCAGGGTTTCATGCGCGTGTACAGCAACCCGCAAACCGGGACGCGATTCGAAGTGTACCTGCCGGCGCATACGACTCGTGCGAAGCGGGCGTCGGCCGTCACTGCGGTCGTCCATCCGAGAGGCCAGGGCGAGATGGTGCTGGTGGTGGACGATGAAGCGGGGATCCGGGAGATCGCCAGACGGACCCTCGAAGCGTTCGGCTATCGCGTCCTGCTGGCCGGCGACGGTGCCGAGGCGGTCGCGCTGTACGTGCAACACCAGGCTGACATCGCCGTGGTGCTCACCGACATGATGATGCCGCTGATGGATGGCACGGCCACGATTCGCGAACTGGTGCGGCTGAATCCTCGCGTCCGCATCGTCGCCACCAGCGGCCTCGCCGCCGACGCCAACGCAGCCGGCGCCGCGGACGCACGCGTCCTGTATTTTCTGCCCAAGCCGTACACGGCAGAGACGCTGCTCACGGCGATCAGGGCGGCGCTGCCTCCGCTGCCAGGCAGAGGATCCGAACATTGACTCCAGGTTTCGACCAACGCGACGCTCACTGGAGATGGAAGAAGGAGACACCGTGGCGACCATGAACGGCACGAAGGTAGACTCAGGGAGGGGTGTGGATAAGGTCAGGGACTCCAGCGCCTGTCCGGCGGCGGGTGGACGCGGCCTGACGTCCGACGACGGCGCAGACGCGTCACGCGGATTCGTCGCGCTCAGCAAGTTCGTCATCGCAAATGACATGACGGCTTCTGTCAAGGCGGCCTTCCGCCATCGGCCTCACCTGTGGACGGAGCGGCGGGTTACCTGAGGATGGAGGTGCTCAGTCCCAGCGAGCGCCCCGAAGAAATCTGGCTGGTGACGTTCTGGACCGACGAGGCCAGCTTCCGCACTTGGCATCACAGCCACCTCTATCACGAGTCGCACCGCGGTATCCCGAAGGGACTCAAGCTGGTGCCGGGCGAGACCGAAGTGCGGACCTTCGAGCACGTGGCCTCGTAATGGCGTCCCCACCCTCGTCATCGTCGGCACACGGCGATCGGCTGCGCCAGCAGCAGGCGGCGATCGCCGCCGCGCTGGTCGAGCGGCAGTTCAGCGAGCGGCCCGAACTGGCGATGCGTTATGGCCCTGTCGGTCGCGAGAAGTGCCTGCAGGACGCGAACTACCATCTCGCCTATCTCGCCGATGCGATGAGCGCCGGACGCCGGCGCTGTTCGGCAACTACGTCGCCTGGGCGAAAGTAATGCTCGGGAAGCGCAACATTCCGGTCGAGGATCTGGCCCGTCACCTGGAACTCACGCGGACCGTGCTGGGCGAGATGCTGGCCGGCGACACCGGAGCGCTGGCCGTCGAATACGTCAGCGCCGGTCTCGCACAGCTCCAGTCGTTTCCGGTGGACCTGCCGACCTGCCTCCATGAAGACGCGCCGCACGCCGGCATGGCCTTCGAGTATCTGGACGCCTTGCGGAAGGGCGAGCGCCACGTCGCGAGCAAGCTCGTGCTCGACGCGGCCGCCAACGGCACGCCGGTGCGCGAGCTCTATCTGCACGTGTTCCAGGCCGCGCAGTACGAAGTCGGGCGCCTGTGGCAGACCAACCAGATGACCGTCGCCGAGGAGCACTACTGCACCGCGGCGACACAACTGATCATGTCGCAGCTCTATCCCTACGTCTTCGCATCCGAAAAGACGGGCGGCACGCTGGTCGCGACGTGCGTCGCCGGCGATCTGCACGAGATCGGCATCCGCATGGTGACCGACTTCTTCGAGATGGACGGGTGGAACACCTACTATCTCGGGGCGAGCACGCCGGCCCAGGCGGTCGTCGACACCGTGGTCCAGCAGCAGGCGCAGGTGCTGGCGATTTCCGCGACGAATCTCGGGCCACCTGCGCGGCGTTGAACAGCTCATCCACCTCGTCCGTGCGGAGCCGGCCTGCCGGCACGTCAAGATCCTTGTTGGCGGTTACCCGTTCCTGGTCGCGCCAGGATTGTGGGAGCGCGTCGGAGCCGACGGCACGGCAGCCGATGCCCAGGCTGCCATCGCCCGCGCCGGCGCGCTGGCGGCGCCTCGCTGATGCCGCACAGAGACGAGGCGTCGTTTGACGAGCTGTCGCGGGTCAACAACGAGTTTGCCCATCTGCAGCGCGAGATGGCCAAGAAGAACGCCGAGCTCGCGAAGCTGATCGAGCTCAAGAACCGCATTCTCGGCGTCGCCGCGCACGACCTGCGCACCCCGCTCGGCGTCATCCTGAGCTACGCCGACTTCCTCGAGTCCGACGCCGCCCAGACGATGGATGAACGGCAACGCGAGTTCGTCACGACGATCAAGCGGACCAGCGAGTTCATGCTCCACATGGTCACCGATTTGCTCGACGTCACGGCGATCGAAGGGGGCAAGCTCACACTCGATCGCCAACCGACCGATCTCGTCGAGCTGACGCGTCGCAACGTCAAGTTGAATGGCGTCCTCTCGGCGCGCAAGGCGATCGCGATCGAGCTCGAGGCCCCCGCCTCCCTCCCGGAGGTTGCGTTCGACCGCGGCAAGATCGAGCAGGTCCTCAACAACCTGATCAGTAACGCGGTCAAGTTCTCGCACCGTGGCCGCGCTGTTCATGTGTCGATCACTGCCGCCGACGGCGTCGCGACCGTCGCCGTCAGCGACCAGGGCCAGGGGATTCCTGCGGCTGACTTGTCGAAGCTGTTCAAGCCGTTCAGCAAGACCAGCGTGCAGAGCACCGCCGGCGAGCCAAGCACCGGCCTCGGTCTGGCCATCGTCCGCAACATCGTCGAGGGACACGGCGGCCGAATCTGGGTGAAAAGCGAGGTGGGCCGCGGCTCGACATTCTCGTTCACGCTGCCGCTCGCCGAGGCGAGCCGCGCCGCGGTCGGGGCGACGAGGACCGGCCGCATCCTGGTCGCTGACGACGGAGTCGTGAATCAGAAAGTCGCCGTCATCCAGTTACAGAAGCTCGGCCATCGCGCCGACGTGGTCTCGACCGGCCGCCAGGCCGTGGACGCCGTCGCCCGCGAAAGCTACGACCTGGTGCTGATGGATTGCGAGATGCCCGACATGGACGGCTTCGCGGCGACCCGCGCGATCCGGCAGGCGGAGCAGCCGGAGAGGCGCGTCACGATCGTAGCGATGACGGCAAGCGCGATGGCGGGGGATCGCGCCAAGTGCCTGGCCGCCGGCATGGACGACTACCTGACCAAGCCGATGGGGCATGAAGCGCTGCGCGATCTGCTCGCGCGGTGGCTCGGGCCGGCCGCTTAGGCAGCCGCCGTGGCGCCCCCAGCCGGAAGTCGACCCGGAGCTCCGCGGACGCATTCGGTTTGCAGGGCAGAACAAGGCCGGCTTGAGCGCTATTTCGGGCCGTAGCCCTCGCGGTAGCCTTTGCGGAATGCGTCACGGTAGCCCGCCTGGTACTCCGCGCGCGGGCCGAACCTCGCCTCGTAGCCTGAATCCGCGCTTTCGAGTTCCCGCTGTCCTTCGAGGTCCCACCCCTGGCTGCGCTCCCGGTCCTCGCGCCCGGCCGCGCGTCCCTCGATCAACCCACGCTCGGAGCCGGCGCGATACGCCGGTCCCCGATCTGCGGTCGCGGCAGTCGTGCCGGCGAACTCTTGCGGTGTGAGCCGCCCATCGCGATTCGTGTCACGCGCATCGAACCGGGCGCGGGTGCCGTGCCATTCACGGCGCGAGATTCGACCGTCGTTGTCCTCGTCCAGATCGCGGAAGGAAGGCTCGCGGTCATCCTCCTCAAGCGTGGCGGCGCCCAGAAACTCAGCTCGCGTCAGTCGGCCGTCATTGTCGCGGTCCGCGCCCCTGAAGGTGTCGCGAACGTAGTGCCATTCGTCCCGCGTGATCTGGGCGTCCTTGTTGCGGTCGAGTGCAATGAACGCTTCGGCCGTCCAATTGTCGAACGGGTCATCAGAATCGGGGCCATTGAACTCGCCGGGCGTCTGGGCCTGGCCGGGCCGTCGCGCACCAGGCCGGACTTCATCGCCGGAGAGGAGCCCATCGCCGTTCCAATCGTGTTCCCGGAAGCTGACGTCACTCCCGCGCCACTCCCGGCGGCTGATCACGCCGTCATTGTTCGTGTCCATCGCGGCAAAACGCATGTTGCCTCTTGCCGGGCTCTGCCCGTCGATACCGGGGCCGGCTAAGGGGGATAGGATCAGCATCGATACGACGACAACACGGTGGCGCATCAGAGACTCCTCGGGGCGCCCTGCATGCGGTCGCACTCGGCCTTGTAGGCCTCCAAAAGCGCCGTGAGCTTTGTCTGGAAGGCGTTCTGCGCGGACAGGACGTCGCCGAGGGGCGCGACGAGCTCCTTCTGCTTCAACTCGTCCTCGACGGTAAGCCCCAGCGCGGCGAGTTGCTCGAGATTCGCTCGCGAATAGAACTCCATCTCTTTGAGTTTCGCGAGCACCGTGAGTGAGCCTTCGAGTGAGGCCGACGGCTTGGCGGCCGGGAGGTCGCTCGCCGCGACACTCTCGCCTGGCCCAGGCGCGTCGGACGCGGCGGAATCCCCGCGGCTCTTCTTCGGTGCCGCCATCTTCTTGCCCGGCTGGGCGGTGGGCACCTCATCTGTGGCTCCCGCACCGCCCTGGTGCTTCTTCTCCTTAGTGACCTTCTTGGCG
>JACDDJ010000349.1:5037-5511 GCA_013817065.1 Acidobacteriota bacterium | reverse complement strand
GCAGCGCTCGAGGATCTGAAGAACGCCGGCGCCACCATCGTCGACCCGGTGCGGGTCGAAGGGTTGACCGAGATCCGGCGTTCGCGCAACGCCGGATCGTGCGGCGGCTTCAAGCACGACATCAATCGCTACCTTGCGTCGCTTGGGGACCGTGTCCCGGTGAAGACTCTCGAGGAGGTGATCCGCTCGCGACGATTCCATCCGTCGATCGAGAGCCGGCTGACGAGTGCGCAAGCTGGTTCCGAGAATGGTCTGGACTCACCCGCCTGCAAGGCCGAAGCGGATTACCGTGAACGCTATCGCGTTGCGGTGACGGAGGCGATGAAGACTCATGACATCCAGGCGTTTGTCTATCCGACCTGGAGCAACCCGCCGCGGCTGATCGGCGACCTGAACACCCCGCACGGCGACAACAGCCAGGTGTTCTCGCCAACGACCGGGTGGCCGTCGATCCAGGTGCCGATGGGTTACACG
>JACDDJ010000349.1:0-5027 GCA_013817065.1 Acidobacteriota bacterium | reverse complement strand
AGGCGACGCTGATCACGTTCGCCTACGACTACGAGCAGACGACGAAGCACCGGCGGCCGCCGCCGCTTCGCTGACATGAAAGATGGTCGATGGTAGATGGAAAAGCGCCAGGGTGAGGCAGCCCTAAAAGGGCTGCGCTACACCTCTCGCCCTGTATCCGGACGACGCCCGCTACTACGCACTCCGACCTGTAGCGCAGCCCTTTAGGGCTGCTTTAGCGGATCTACCTTCTTGAACCGCAGATCGAATACCCTCGATCCCTTCAGGCTCATCTCGGTCACTTGACCGTTCCCGTTTCGGATGAATCTCACGGTATTGCCGCCGAGGGCGTACTCGTCACCGGCTATCTTGCGCAGGCGGGTCTCGGTACCCGGACGTCGCCGGATCGCCAGACCCTCGGCGCCGTTTACCACTTCGAACATGACCTCCGCTTCCTCACTATAAAAGCGCCCTGACGGCAGGTCCTGAATTGCTTCGGGCGTGAGTGCTACCGGCGCCGAGGCTTGACGCGTCGCGGCCGGCTTTGTCGTCGCGGGCTGCAGCTTTCGGTCGAGATACATCTCCGAGATGGTCATCGCATACTGTGTGGCGGCGCCGCTGCTCACGTTGCAGAGGACGGCGACGGAGAGGCGTTCTGCCGGGAAGCGCGTGAGATGGGCGCGATACCCGGCGGTGGACCCGCTGTGGGCGACCTGCGCGACGCCGCGGTGATCGTTGACCACCAATCCCATCGCATAGGTGTGAGCCTCGCCGTCGTTGAAGCGACCGGGCTCCTGCTGGATCTTGAGGAACACGCCGTCCCCGACTTTCGGCGTCACGAAGTTCTCATTCCACTTCAGCAGATCACCCACGGTCGTCAACAGACCGCCATTGCCGTGGACGTTCTCGAAGGGCATGTCGATCCGAAAGCTGCCGCCTGACGCGGCATACGCAATGGCGCGGCCCTTCACGATTCTCGTGTGATCGTCGCGCCACGACGTCCGCGTCATGGCCAGTGGTGTGAAGATCCGCTCGCGCGAAAAGTCGGCGAACGACTTTCCGCTGACGCGAGAGACGATGATGGCGGCGAGGTTGTAGCCGCTGTTGCTGTAGGAATACTGAGTGCCCGAGGGAAAGTTGAGCGCCTTCTGCCGACTGAGGATATCGAGCACGTGGTCGTGGGTATTGACGCGGCTGGTGCGCGGCCATCCGGCGATCGCGGCAACCTCACCCCAGTCGCGCAAGCCGCTGGTGTGCTGCAGCATGTGCCTGATCGTCAGCGGCGCGCCATAGTCGGGCAGCTCCGGCACGTACTTGCGGACCGGATCGTCGAGCGAGAGCTTCCCGTCCTGGGCGAGCAGCAGCACGGCCGCCGCGGTGAACTGCTTCGATACCGATCCAGCCTCGAAGATGGTATCGGCGCGATTGGGTGCGTCGTGCTCCAGATCGGCCATCCCATATGCCTTCTGTACGATGGGCTTGCCGTCCTTTGAAATGCCGACCGCACATCCCGGCGTCTCGGCCGTCCACCGCGCGAAGACCGCGTCGATCTTCGATTCAGGAACCGCAGACTGTGGGGATAGGATGCCCGCGCTGAAGACTGAAAGCGTGAGCGCGAAGACGATGCGGCTGATCATTCCATAACTAGCGTAAGAACCGAATCGACTGAGCGACTCGATTGATGACCGGCTGGTAAGTGCCGAACTCCCCTTCGGGCGAGACGCCGATCAGGTAGAACAGCGAACCGTCCTTCATCTGCGTCGTGTAGAGGACGATGCGTTCGCGGCCGCCGGTGGCTTCGGAGACGTTGGCGAGCATCGTGCGGAGGCCGGCGCGTCCGCCGAGTGTGCCCTTCGTGGGATTCCCCGAGCGTCCCAGCTGCGGATTCGCCTGGGCGAAGGATGCGAGCAGCTCCTGTGTCGCCTCTTCGAGGCTGTGCGTCTCGTTGCGAGCGATCCCGACCTGGACGCCGTGTGTAAAGACGCTCTGGCCGTTGATGGCACCGTGACCCCCCTGCGGCGCAAACATCACGCTGTTCTCGCTCGCCATCTCCTGCCAGTTGGACGGCACGCCGATGCGGAAGACGTCACCTTCGTTGTAGGTGGTGAACTTGGTGGAGGGCGCGGCGACGCGCGCCGACGGCGGCGTGCTGGTGCGCGGATTGCCGGTGCCGCCGGTCGGTGATCTGCCAGCGGTGCCGCGCGCTACTTCCTCCGTGCTCGGCGCCGGCGACATCTGTCCAAGGCGCGCCTGCACCGACTGGAAGTCCTGCGTGTTCTGCACCGGGTTGGTCACGCGCAGGCTCTGCGCTTCGCGGGTGATGTACTCAGCACGATTCCCGGGGTTGGGGTGATTGCTCAGCCACTCCGGGGAACGGCCGCCGCCTTCCTGCTCGATGGTCCTGAACATGCTGGCCATCGCGCGCGGGTCGTAGCCGGCGCGGGCCATAATCTGAGCACCGAGGATGTCGGCCTGCTTCTCGTACTCGCGGCCGTACTTCATAAAGGCAGTGCCGAACCCGAATTGCCCGACCTGCGAGACCGCGTCGCCGGTCCTTCCGCCGATGATGGCGCCGAGAATCGCACTCCCGATCTGCCCCATCTGATACTTCCCTGCAGCAGACGCCTGCGCGGTACCGTGGCGCAACGCTACGTGGCTGATCTCGTGTGCCAGCACGCCCGCCATTTCACCTTCCGTCCTGGCCTTCTCGATCATCCCGCGGTGCGCATACATCGGTCCGCCCGGCAGCGCGAACGCGTTGATCTCGCGCAGGTTCACAACATCGAAGGTGTAGCGGAACTGGTTGTGGCGGAACTCGGTCGGAATGTTTTCGACCAGCCGGGCGCCGACCCGATCAACGTAGGAGTCGACCCGGTCATCGTTCAGCATCGGCAACTGCTGCTCGACCTCGGTCGCCGCCTCGCGACCGAGCTTGACGTCGTCGGCCGGGCTGTACTTATTTTTGGGTGCAGTGATCTTGGTCTGGGCCGCCACAAACGAGACGCTCACCAGAAGGGTCGTGACGATCGCGGCAGATACCTGTCTCTTCATACGTACCTGTTATGCGGAAACCGTACCATCCAGACGGCGGAGATTTGCGCCACATTTCGCTCCCGGCTGTCATGTGTTGTGCCTGGAGAGAATACCTCTGCGTTAATAGGCAATCTTGTAGAGCTTCGACTGGGTGCGGATGTAGCGCGCGTTTCCAGCGATCGCAGGCGAGGACAGGGACATTTCTCCCAACTCGTTCTTTGCCACTTCCGTGTAGGCGTCGCCGGTATCGAGCACGAAGGTGACGCCGTCTTCGCTAAGGAAGTAGACCCGTGATCCCGCCGCGACCGGTGACGCCGAGAAGGTCTGTCCACCGCCGCCGACACGAACCTTGTAGATCTGCTTGCCGGACTTGGCGTCGAGCACCGCGAGGATCCCGGTGTCGTGGACGAGATAGACCTTTCCTGCGTGGACGATCGCCGACGGTGTGTAGCCGGCGACGCGGCCCTGGCGCCAGATCACGAATTCGTTGCTGGTGGTCTCGGGCTTCAGCGTTATGTCGCCGGACGCGCCCGGCTTCACCGCCATGAAGGGCCGGTTAGCGTCACCTTGCGAGCCGGTGCCTACGTAGAGCCTGCCGTCCCACGCCATGGCGGACTACGTCGCCATCGCCATGCCACTGATCCGCCAGAGCTCCTTACCGTCGAGCCCGTAGGAGATGACGAAGCCGTGGCCGGTGGTAACGATCTCGGTCCGGCCAGGGTGCTTCCAGACAAAGGGCGTCATCCAGGACGACTTCGGCTGACCGGTCGCGGGACGTTCCGTCTTCCACAGTTCGTCGCCGGTCTTCGCGTCGAGGGCGGTGATGTACGAGAGCTGCTCGCTGTCGTGGACCAGATACAGGCGTCCGTCGTGGACAATCGGTGACGAGGCCGTGCCGAAATCGAGATAGATCGGCTGCGGCGTCCACTGCTTCTTCCACAGCGGCTGGCCGGCCATGCTGAAGACGAAAATGCCGACGTTCTGACCGAACGAGACGTAGAGCCGCTCGCCGTCGGTAAACGGTGTTTCGGTTGCGAAGGTGTTCTTCCGATGACGTCCTCCACCAGGCACCATCTTCACCGCTTCTCGCTCCCACTTCGTTTTGCCCGTCGCGGCATCGATCGCGTAGAGCATGTATCGGAGCGCCGCGGCTTCGCCAGGCATCTCGTTGTCTCGCGCCTGGACCCGCTTCATCAGCTCCTCGCCCGAGATCCCCTGCGCCTGCAACTCCGCGATGTAGTCGTTCCCGAAGAGGCCGGTCGAGGGCTTCTTGAACTCCTTTGCGCCGATCGCGGTCGTGACGTAGACGGTGTCGCCCCAGACGATCGGCGAAGACCATCCGTTGCCGGCGATCGGTGCCGCCCACTTAACGTTCTGGGTGGTGGTCCACTGGTCCGGCAGCGTTGCCTTGGGCGCCACGCCGCTCATCTCGTGTCCGCGGAAACCGGGCCACGTGAGCTCCGGCGCGGGCGCTGCCGCCGCGATGCCGATGGTCACAAACGCGAAAATCGCAACTGTGTAGTTCATGAAAACCTCTGTGCGGCGCGGTGTGCGGCGGGGGTTTACCCCCGCCCTACTTCCGAAAGATAAGTGCGTAGTGCCCGGGGACCTGCCCGTTCTCACGTTCGCGGGACAGGCCCGCGGCGGACGCGAGGGGGACGAGGTCGTCGGCATCGATCCCCACCATGCGTGTGCCCACCTGCTCGCTCGGAAGATCGACGACCAGGAGGACGCCGCCAGGCTTGAGCGAGGCGTGGATCGACTTCAACATCGCTTCGCGCTCGTCGAAGAAACTGAGCGCGTAGACGACGGCGACGGCATCGAGCGACTCCGGTTGAAAGCCGGTGGAGGTCGCCGTGCCCTTCAGCGCGGTGAAGTTCTTGAGACCCTCTTTCGCCGCGCGGTCGTTCATGTAGGCGACCATCTTGCCTTCGAGCTCGTTCGCGTAAACGTGGCCCTCCGGCCCCACCTTCTCGGCGATGTAGCGCGAGAGATATCCGGACCCGGCGCCGACT
>JACDDJ010000017.1 GCA_013817065.1 Acidobacteriota bacterium | reverse complement strand
GCGTCGTACAGCTCCACCGCTGACGTGAGGCGCGCGCGTGCGAGAGTCGTCTGGCGCCACACGAAGAACGCAGCGTCAGTCGAGCACCCATCAGCACTCGCGGCTGCGGCACTCCCGCTCACCAGGTTCGGCAGAGACGAAATCGCGTCGATCTGATCCTGCACTTCGTCGAGCCGCGTCTGAAGCATCTCCGGATGGCGCTGGGCCTGCACGGCGAACTGCGTGGCAATCACCGAGCGGACGGCGCGGGACGTGTAGAAATTCACGGACGGGTAGAGGAGCAGTGACGGCAGAAGGAACGCGACGAAGAGCGCAAGGATGCGCGACGCGACCGTCGTATGCCGGAACCATCGCGACGCATCACGCGCCGCAGGAGCCGCGGCGGCGCAGACCACGGCTGACAGCGCGATGCCGAGTGCCGGCAACGCCCAGCCTCGGTAGGCGGTAACTGCCGCGACGACGAACGAAGGGACCGTCCATAACGTCCACGCAAACGCCAGTGTGGAGAGGGCACGGCGCGGGAAGCGCCAACCCGCCAATGCAACCGCGAAGATAGTGGTCACGGCCCACAGTGCGGCGAGGTTGCTGGTGAGGATCGCGGCGAGCAGCGTGAGCCGGCTGAAACTCCAGGGATGCAACGAGAAGTGCTGAAGGTCGACCGGCGCCCCGGCGAGCACCTGCCGCAGCGCGAGAGCGACAATCGACACGACGCCGGCTCCGGCGAGGCCGGCCAGCAGTTGCTGCACGGCGAAGTGGCCTCTCGACCCGGCCGGTTCGCGTCGGGTCGTTCGCGTGCGCGCACGCCAGCGCGACATCGGTGCCGCGAGCAACGCGATGATGCCGGCCGCCGCGCTGCCTGCCACCAGGAGCAGGACGGAATATCCGGGGCGACCTTCAGCGGCCACTTCGATGGCGGCCCAGACAACCGCGGCGCCAGCAAGCACCAGCGACGCGGCGCCCAGCGTGAGCTGTCCGTAGGCGGGGGGCGACCCGTGGTGGTCGCGCACGCGACGGTCGAGTAGCGGACCGGTCAGGAGCACCAGCGTGATCGCCAGCACACCAAGCACGACCGCGCTCACGGTCCGGCGCAGCTGGACGCGCGCACGAACGATCTGTTGCGGGGCCAGCGACGCTTCCAGCAGGACGTCGCCGGTTGGTGCGCGCAGCAGGAAGACGTCGGTGCGCGTTTGCTCGCCGGCGCCTTCGTACTGGAAGACGACCGAAGCCGGGCCAACCGCGGTGGGAATCGTCGCGACGTCCTGCGCGAGCGCGCCGGGAATGGGGGCGCCCGACAGGGCTTGTTCGGCGACGACGACGCCGATCGGTCCGTCGTCGCCAGCCTTGATCGGGACGACGTGTACGAGCCGTAATCCCTGCGCGGACGGCGTGACGAACCAGGTGCGAGTGCTACGGATCTGCTCGCCGGGCAGATCGGAGGGACGGCCGGCCCAGGCGCGTGCGAGGTCATTCGGATAGTCGTAGATGGTGATTGCGATGTCCGGACGATCGCGGACCTCGCCGGTGCGCGCATCGAGAATCTCGAACAGCGAGCGGGTGGCATCCGGGTCGGCGCTGCCCTGGAGCGATCGTGCCGCCTTCAAGGCGGCGGCGGCACCCGGATCTGCCGCGATGGTTGACGCGAGTCGTCCGAGCAGCGCGGTCTTCTCGTCGAACTCACGGCGAACGTCGTCATCGACCCTCGCGACCGCCTCGGACGCGTTGCGGCCGAAACGCCGCCATTCGATCACGGCGCCGGTCAGCCCGGCCAGCATCGCCAGCACGACGCCGCCGGCGAGGAGCCGGCGCCAGCTCACATAGCGGTCCCGCAAGAGGGGAATATCGAGAGCGCGCACCTTGGGCAGGAGGATACCGCAAAGGGTAAACTTGAGGTCCGCACGGATGCCACATCACCTGCCACTCAAAGCCGCGTTGAAGCGCGGGGCGCTGATTGCCGCGGCCAACTGGCCGCTGGTTGTGGTGCAGTTCATTGCGGAGGCGACGCTCAAGATCCTGTCTTTGCCGCCCTGCGGGCCAACCCCGTAGCCTTTGCCGCTTACGCGACGGCATTTCTTCTGGTGCTGCTCGGCGGTTCCGCGCTGACCTTCATCGTCAAGGGCGGCACGATGGCGTTGCTCGCGACCGCCGAAGCGAGCGCCGGCCCGATCGAACGTCCGCCGCTGCGCCTGGAGGCGGTGCGCCGCGCCGGACACGTCCACATCGATCCGTTCCTCGACGGATGCAAGCGGCTCTGGCGCCGTTACCTGCGGCTCGGCGGCTGCCTCCTGATCGCCTATCTCGTGACGGCGGCGGTCTACCTTCTGTTCATCATCGGCGGCTACGCCCTGGCGGAGAACACACCGGTGATCCTGGGCTGGACGGTGCTGGCCGCGCTCGCGTCGAGCATCCTCGTGGTCTGGATCACGTTGATCAATCTCATCTATCTACTGACGCAGATGATCGTCGCGGTGGAAGACGTCAGCGTTCGGACGGCCGCCGGTGAGGTGTTGAACTTCATGCGCGGCTCGTTGCGTGAGATCGCCGCGATCTTCGGCATCGTGCTGCTGCTCGTCGTCCTCGCGACGGTTGCGTCGATTCTGGCGACCGCCGGATTGGGGCTGATTGCGTTCGTACCACTGGTCGGCCTCGCCGTCGTCCCGCTGCAGGTGGCAGCGTGGCTGATGAGGGGCTTTGTCTTCCAATATCTCGCGTTGACCGCTCTTGGTGGGTATCTCGCGCAATACCGGCTGTATGCGCGCGGCAGCGAGGGCGTCCGCAAGTTGTCGGTCGCTCAACATCACATCTCCGCATGATCAACTACAACGACTTTCTTTCCAGTGCCGCCGGCGAGATGCAGGAATCTGCCATCCGACGGATGGGCACCGTTCTCGCGCAGTCCCGCGACATCATTTCGTTTGCGCCCGGCTACCCGGCGGCCGAGACGTTTCCGTGGCAGGAGTTCACGGCCATCACGCGCGACCTGCTTCTGGGCACCGATGCCAGCACGCTGCAGTACGGCCCGACTCGCGGCTACAAGCCGTTGTTGCAGGCGATCGAAGGCATCATGCAGGCGCGCGGCGCCAAGACGTCCAACGATCGCCTGCTCATTACGACTGGTTCGCAGCAGGGCCTCGACCTGGTCGCGCGGGTCATGCTCGACCCGGGCGATGTCGTCCTCGTCGAGCTGCCGACCTACACGGGGGCGATTACCGCCTTCAGGAACGTCCAGGCGCGGATGGTTGGGGTCAGGCAGGACGCCGACGGTGTCGATCTCGACGCCCTCGACGAGACGCTCCTGCGAGTGCAGGCTGAAGGCCGCCGCGTCCGCATGCTTTACGTGGTTCCGAACTTCCAGAACCCGACAGGATTGCTGATTGGACGCGAGAAGCGCACCCGGCTGCTCGAGTGGGCAGACCGACGGAACGTCATGCTCGTCGAGGACGATCCCTACCGCGAGCTCTACTTCGAGGACTCGACGTCTGAAGCCGACGTCCGACCGATCCGAGCCGACGATGAGAGTGGGCGTGTGGTGTATTTGAGCAGCTTCTCGAAGACGCTGGCGCCGGGGTTCCGCGTCGCGTGGATCGATGCGCCGCCGCCGCTGGCTGCGAAATTCGAGCTGGCGAAGCAGGCGGCCGACCTGTGCACGGGTGCGCTCGATCAGCGCGTCGTGTACGAGTGCTGCCACCGGGGGATCCTGGCGCGACAGCTGCCGATCCTGCGCCACCACTACCAGGCCAAGCGCGACGTGATGACCGAGGCCCTGGCGCGCGAGTTCGGCGGGGAAATGAGCTGGCCGGCGCCGCGCGGCGGCTTCTTCCTGTGGGCGACGCTACCGCCGCAGATCGATGGTGAAGCGATGATCGCGCGAGCCGCGGCCAACGGCGTGATCTACGTCGCCGGTGAAGCGTTCTTCGTGAACGGCGCCGGGCAGAACATCATTCGCTTGTCGTTCTCGGCACCGTCGCACGAGAAGATCCGGGACGGTGTCGCGCGGCTCGCCGCAACGGTCCGCGAGGAACTGGCCGCTACTTCTTCGGCGGTGGCGCCGTAGCGGGCAGCGCGCGGACGGGGCGGGTGATCAGGAGGTGCCAGCTCTCCTCGAGCCCGCCGGTAATCGCCACGATGGCGACTCCGTACTCGGACGCCTGCATCCCGGGCGTGATCGCGAGCTTGGCGGGGAAGGCAACGGTGCCGGCCTGGGTGCCGTTGAGGGTCCGCAGCATCTTGATGTCGGTCCCCGGGCTCGTGATGAAGACCGTGCCACCGGCCACGACGGGCCCGGTCAGCGGCCGGAACGGTAGCCCGATCTGCCACTTCAGGCTGCCGTTGCCCAGATCGAGCGCACGAATCATGTTGTCGAGCGCGGTGACGAAGACGCGTTCGCCGTCACTCGCCGCCGGGCCGCGGATGCTGGCACCGACGCGGTAGCGCCAGTTCTCTTCGCCAGTCGCGGCACTCAGCTTGTAGAGAGCCTTGTCCGTCCCACTCACGACCAGGCTCTCACCGACCACCAGGGGCTCACCAGGCTGTCCGCCGAGACGATGCTGCCAGATCGCGTTCCCGCTTTTCAGGTCCCGCGCGCGGATATATCCGTCGTCCGACGGCACGAAGAGCATCTCGCCTGAGATCGCCGCGCCCTGGCGTTGGGTGGGGACGTCGATTGTCCAGACCGCGGTGCCGTCGGCAGCGCGCAGCGCCATCAACCTGGTGGCGGTGGCAGCGATCACCCATCCACCCTGCACGAGGAGCGGCGCGGTGAGCGTGCCGGCTGGTGCGCGCCATGCCACTGCGCCATCGGTCAGCCGGAGCGCGTGGATCGCTTCCCCGGAGGCGACAAACAGCATGGTGGCGTCGGCGACGAGCCGCTGGTCGGGCACGAGACCCTTCTGCCAGATTCGCTCGCCGCTGGAGACGCGGTGGGCGGCGATGACGCCGGGCAAATGCGAGATGAGGACGTGCTCACCGGCCATGATCGGACTGGTTACCGGCGCGGCCGCGATCGGGACGGTCCAGAGGATGTCGGGTGGTGCTTCGGGAGGGGGCAGCGCCGTTCCTGGCAGGACTTCCGGGACGCCCAGGATGCCCTCGGCACCGCTCTGCGGGGTCACCGCCTGGCGCGCGCTCACGTCCGCGTCTGCGAGCAACACAACGCTCAACACGAAGCCGACTGTTCGGGCAACAAACCTACAAGATGTGGTGGTGCGGGCCGAGTCCACCCGCTTATAATAGCGTCATCCGATCAGCCCGATCGCTTTCCCGCTGCCAGCTCTCACAGTGAATCATCAGACTATTGTCGTCCTCGACTTCGGCTCGCAATTCACCCAGTTGATTGCGCGCCGGCTGCGCGAACTCTCGGTCTACGCGGAGATCCTGCCGTTTGATACACCGCTGGCAAAGATCCGCGAGCGGAGTCCCGTCGGCATCATCCTCTCGGGCGGACCGAAGAGCGTGTCCGACACCGGCGCCCCGCACTGCGACCTGGCGATCTACGAGTCGGGTGTGCCGGTGCTCGGTATTTGCTACGGCATGCAGCTGATGACGCACGCGCTCGGTGGACGCGTCGCACCCGCGCCGCATCGTGAGTTCGGCCTGGCAACGATCACCATCGATCCCGAAGCGCCGCTCTTTGCCTCGGTGCCGCGCGAGCTGCGCGTCTGGGCGAGCCACGGCGACTTCGTCCAGGCCGCACCGGCCGGTTTCGCCGTTACCGCGACGAGCGCCAATGCGCCTGTCGCCGCGATGGCGTCGGCCGAGCGCGGTCTCTACGCATTGCTGTTCCATCCCGAGGTGGCGCACACCGACTACGGCCTCGAGATCCTGCGCAATTTCGCCTACGACGTCTGCGGCTGCACCGGCGACTGGACGATGAAGTCGTTTGTCGATGAGGCGACGGCGCGGATCCGCGAGCAGGTCGGCGATGGACGAGTGGTGTGCGGCTTGAGCGGCGGCGTCGACTCGAGTGTCGCGGCGGTGCTGATCCATCGCGCCATTGACGACCGCCTCACGTGCATCTTCGTCGACAACGGCGTGATGCGGCAGGACGAAGCGGAACAGATCCGCAAGCGGTTCGAGCGCCTGGAGCTGCCGCTGGTCTTCGTTGACGCGGCCGACCTCTTCCTGACGCGCCTTGCCGGCGTCACCGATCCGGAAACCAAGCGGAAGACGATCGGGGCGGCGTTCATCGACGTCTTCGAAACGGAAGCAGCGAAGCTCGGCTCGTTTGATTTTCTCGCTCAAGGCACGCTCTATCCGGACGTCATCGAGAGCGTCTCGGTCGTCGGACCGTCAGCGCCGATCAAGAGCCACCACAATGTCGGCGGGCTGCCCGAACGCATGCGGTTCAAGCTGGTCGAGCCGCTCCGGCTCCTGTTCAAAGACGAAGTGCGCAAGGTCGGCGAGGAGCTTGGGCTGGACGAGGAGTTCGTCTGGCGCCAGCCGTTCCCCGGGCCGGGCCTGGCGGTCCGGATCCTGGGCGAGGTGACAGGCTCGCGTCTCTCGCTTCTGCGCCGCGCCGACCATATCGTGTCGGAAGAAGTGAAGCGGGCCGGCTGGTATCGGCGAGTGTGGCAGTCGTTCGCGGTCCTGCTGCCGATCCAGAGCGTCGGGGTCATGGGCGACGCGCGTACCTACGAACCCACCATCGCGATCCGCGCCGTCGAAAGCAAGGACGGCATGACCGCGGACTGGGCGCGTCTGCCGCACGAACTTCTCGCCACCATCTCCTCGCGTATCGTCAACGAGGTCAAGGGCATCAACCGCGTGGTCTACGACATCAGCTCGAAGCCACCTTCGACGATTGAGTGGGAATGACACTCACGCTCACGACACTTCCGACACGCTCGCAACTGCCAAGTCCCAACTCCCAACTCCCAAAGGAGCTCACGGAGTTGACCGGCGGGGGTTTGTTTGGGAGTTGGGAATTGGGAGTTGGGAATTGACAAAGCGAAGCCCCCTATGAGCGACTTCGTCCATCTTCACCTCCATTCGGAGTTCTCGCTGCTCGACGGTGCCTGCCGCATCGAGGAGCTGCTCGATAAGTGTGTCGAGCTGAAGATGCCGGCGGCCGCGATCACCGAGCATGGGAACATGTTCTCGTCGATCGTGTTTCACGACCAGGCGCGGAAGCGGGGGATCAATCCGATCCTCGGCTGCGAGGTCTACGTGGCGCCAGGGGATCGGCGGACCAGGAGCGGAACGCCTGGGGAAACAGCGAATCACCTGGTCCTGCTGGCGGAGACGAAAGAGGGTTTCCACAACCTGATCAAGCTGGTCTCCTCGGGGTATACCGAGGGGTTCTACTACAAGCCGCGCATCGACAAGGAACTGCTGGCGCAGCATTCGAAGGGCCTGATCGGCCTGAGCAGCTGCCTCAAGGGCGAAGTCGCGACGGGGATCCGTCGCGAACAGCAGAAGAAGGCGCTCTTGGCGGCGGCGGCGTATCGCGACATCCTCGGGCCGAACAACTTCTTCCTCGAGATGCAGTACCAGGGCATCGACGAGCAGAAGACCGTCAACGTCGGCCTGCAGCCGATCGCGAAGGAGCTGAACCTGCAGCTCGTCGCGACCAACGACGTCCATTACCTCCAGAACTCCGACCACAAGCCGCACGACATCCTGCTCTGCATCGGCACCGGCAAGACGGTCAACGATACCGAGCGCCTGAAGTATCACGGGGACCAGTTCTACCTGAAAACCGCGGCCGAGATGGCGCAGGTGTTCGGAGATTTTCCCGAGGCGATGGCCAATACGGTGCGGATCGCCGAGCGCTGCAACGTCGACCTCTCGGGCACGGTCAATCACCTCCCGAACTTCGACGTCCCCGATGGCTTTACCCTCGACGACTACTTCGAGCACGTCGTTCGCCAGGGCTTCGAGATGCGCCTGCCACGCCTGAAGGAGCTGGCGCTCAAGGGCATCCTCAAGCACACGATCGACGAGTACGAACGGCGGCTCACCTACGAAATCGAGATGATCAAGCAGATGAAGTACCCCGGGTATTTTCTGATCACCTGGGATTTCATTCGTCACGCGCGCGAAAAGGGGATCCCGGTGGGCCCGGGCCGTGGCTCTGCCGCTGGCAGCTTCGTCGCCTATTGCCTGCGCATCACCGACGTCGATCCGATCGAATACGACCTGATCTTCGAGCGCTTCCTGAACCCTGAGCGCGTGTCGCTGCCCGATATCGATATCGACTTCTGCGAGCGGCGACGCGGCGAAGTCATCGAGTACGTCACCGAGAAGTATGGACGCGCCAACGTCGCGCAGATCATCACGTTCGGGACGATGAAGGCCCGCGCGGTCGTGCGTGACGTCGCGCGCGTGATGGACATTCCGTATGCGGACGCCGACCGGGTGGCGAAGGCGGTGCCGCCGGCCCTCGACATGACCCTCGCGAAAGCGCTCGAAGAGAGCCCGGCGCTCAAGGACATGCAGCAGAAGGACGAGCGCATCCGCGAACTGCTGACGGTCGCGCAGCGCCTCGAGGGCATGACCCGGCACGCCTCGGTCCACGCGGCCGGCGTCGTGATCGCGCCACGACCGCTGACCGAATTCGTCCCGCTCTACAAGAGTCAGAAGGACGAAATCGTCACCCAGTGGGCGATGAAGGAGGTCGAACGCGTCGGCCTCCTGAAGATGGACTTCCTCGGCCTCAGCACGCTGACGCTGATCCGCGATGCGCTCGACGAGATCAAGCGGACGGGAGACATCGATCTCGACATCGACAGGATCCCGCTCGACGACAGCAAGACGTTCCAGCTGTTCAGCGACGGGCAGACCTACGGCGTGTTCCAGTTCGAGAGCTCCGGGATGCGCGAGTTGCTCCGCAAGGCCAGGCCGGAGCGGCTGGACGATCTGATCGCGTTGAACGCCCTGTATCGACCCGGCCCGCTGAAGTCGGGGATGGTGGACGACTACATCTCGCGCAAGCAGGGCAAGACCGAGGTCAAGTACGACCTCCCGCAGCTCGCGCCGATCCTCTCCGACACGTATGGCGTCATCGCCTACCAGGAACAGGTCATGCGCATCGCCGTCGTCCTCGCCGGCTTTACGCTGGGGCAGTCCGACATGCTCCGCAAGGCGATGGGCAAGAAGGATCCGAAGGTCATGGCCAAGCAGCGCGAGGCCTTCACCAACGGCGCCAGGGCCAAGGGGATCAACGAGAAGAAGGCGACGAAGATATTCGACCTGATGGAGTACTTCGCCGGATACGGCTTCAATAAGTCGCATTCGACGACCTACGCCTGGGTCGCGTATCAGACCGGGTATCTCAAGGCGAACTTCCCGTGGCACTTCATGGCGGCGCTGCTCACGATCGAGTCGGCGAACACCGACAAGCTCGCGATGTACCTCGGCGAGTGCCGGGAACTCGGCGTCCCCATCCTGCCGCCGGACGTGAACTCCAGTGATCTGCAGTTCACGGTCACCAAAGAGGGCGTGCGCTTCGGCCTGTGCGCGGTGAAGAACGTCGGTGACGGTGCGGTCCAGTCGATCCTGAACGTGCGGCGCGAGCTCGGCCGCATCGATTCGCTCTACACACTCTGCGAGCACGCCGACCTGCGGCTGGTCAACAAGCGGGTCCTCGAGAGCCTGGCCAAGGCCGGCGCGCTCGATTCACTCGCGCCGGACGACACCGCCACCGCCCGGCGCGCCCGCGCCCGGCTGTTCGCGGCGGCCGACAAGGTTCTCGAACATGGGAACCGGCATCAGCGCGATCTCGAGAAGGGGCAGCACCAGCTGTTTGGCGGGCCTGCCGACGACGGCACGCCGAGCGTGGTGCCGCTTGCGGACGCGACGCCGTGGGCCGAAGCATTCCAGCTCGCCGGCGAGAAGGAGGCCCTCGGCTTCTACATGAGCGGCCATCCGCTCGAACGCTTCGCGGCTGATCTGAAAACGTTCGGTGCACGGCGGATCGCGGAGCTCACCGAATCCCTGCCCGACGTCTGGACGGCCGGGATCGTCTCGGGCCTGCGTCCACTGAAGACGAAGAAGGGCGACCGAATGGCGGTCTTCATGCTGGACGACGTGGCGGGCAATCTCGAGGTGGTCGTGTTCCCCGAGACGTTCGGGAAGCACGGCAGCGTCATCGAGGCGGATGCGATGGTGCTCGTCCGCGGCAAGTTCGAGAAGGACGACGAGTCGGCGCGTATCGTGGCGACCGAGTTGCTGCCAATCGCGACGCTGCAGGAGCGCACGACGAAAGAAGTGGCGATCCACCTGTCGGTGCCGCCGCACGGACGACCCACCTTCGAGGCACTCGCAGAGTTACTGTCGCGGCATCGCGGCGACCGCCGCGTCTTTCTGGAACTCGACGTGCCGGGCAAGGAGAAACGGCTGCGCGTGCGCTCCGAGGTCGCGGTGCGTGTCAAGCCGTCCGAACGAATGGTGTCGGAAGTGGAGCAGTTGTGCGGGTCCGGATCCGTGGAGTTGAGATGACGGTGTCTCACGGCCGCACCGCGGTGAGGCGTGTAGACAGAACGAATTATGCCTCCTGAATTACTGGAATTCGAAGAACCGGTCGGCGTGCTGCTGAAAGAGATCGAGGCACTCAGCATGCTGCCGCAGACGCCCGAACGGATGCGCTCGATCGACACGCTGCGGAAGCGGGCCGAGGAGATCCGGTCCGAGCTCTACACCAACCTCACGCCATGGCAGCGCGTGCTGGTCGCGCGTCATAACAGCCGCCCCAATACCCTGGATTACATCCAGCGCCTGTTCACCGGGTTTTCGGAGTTGCACGGCGACCGGCGCTTTGCTGACGATCACGCCATCATCTGCGGATTCGCCGAGTACCGCGGCCAGCCAGTGGCGGTGATGGGTCATCAGAAGGGTGGCGACACCAAGCAGAAGATCTACCGGAACTTTGGCTACGCCCGGCCTGAAGGCTACCGAAAGGCACTGCGCGTTCTTCAGATGGCCCAGAAGTTCGGCCGCCCGGTCGTCGTCTTCATCGACACCCCGGCCGCCTACCCTGGCGTCGAGTCCGAAGAGCGGGGTGTCGCCGAAGCCATCGCCCTGAACCTGCGCGAGATGATGATGATCGAGGTGCCGATCATCGTGATTGTGTGCGGTGAGGGTGGGAGCGGCGGCGCGCTCGGCATCGCGATCGGCGACCGCGTCTTCATGCAGGAGTTCTCGGTCTACAGCGTGATTCCACCGGAAGGATGCGCCGCGATTCTCTGGCGCGATTCGAATCGCAAGGTCGAAGCGGCAGCCGCACTGAAGATTACGGCGCAGGACATGACGGCCCTCGGGCTCGTCGACGGGATCATCCCGGAGCCGCCGGGCGGCGCGCACAACGACCACGAGCGGGCGAGTGCCCTGGTCGATCAGGCCCTGAGCCACGCGCTGGCGGAGGTCTCCGCGCTGTCGGTTGACGAGCGCCTCAACCTGCGCTACGACAAGTTCCGGCGGATGGGCGAAGAGGGCTCGGCGTTTATCGACAAGGACAACATCGAAACGCTGTCGGCGCCGCGGTGAGCGGCCCGGCCTTGGGTCCTACCTTGTCACGGTGACGGTCAAGAATCTAACGAGATGAAGCAGCTCCTGTGGAATCACCTGCCCTGCGATGACGCGCAGTCGTCTGCACTGGCGGTCGCGCTGAACGTGCACCCGACGATTGCGCGGTTGCTCTGGATGCGCGGTTTCGGTGACGCGGAGGGGGCATTCCGGTTTCTGAACCCGTCGCTCGACCACCTGCACGATCCGTTCAAGCTCGCCGACATGGATAAGGCGATTCCGCGCCTGGAGCGGGCGATCGCGAACCGCGAACGCATTGCGATCCACGGCGACTATGACGTCGACGGGATAACGTCGACGGTTATCCTGCGCCGGGCGCTCGAGATGCTCGGTGGGGACGTCATCCACTTTCTGCCGGAGCGGATGCGTGACGGCTACGGGCTGCAGCCGGCGGCAATCGAGCGGCTGCACGCGCAGGGCGTCCGCCTGATCGTATCGGTCGACTGCGGGATCCGCGCCGGTGAAGCGGCGCAGCGGGCGCGGGATCTCGGCGTCGACTTGATCATTACCGACCATCACGAGCCCGAGGGCACGTTGCCGTCCGCGCTGGCGGTGATCAATCCCAAGCGTCCGGACTGCACGTATCCGGACAAGCACCTGGCCGGAGTGGGCGTCGCGCTGAAGGTGGTCCAGGCGCTCTGTGATCGCGCCGGCAAGAACAAGTGGCTGCCCGCCTTCGTGAAGATCGCGGCGCTCGGTACGCTCGCCGACGTCGTTCCTCTGGTTGGTGAGAATCGCGTGATCGCACGCCTCGGTCTCGCGTCGCTTTCCTCGGGACCGCACGCGGTCGGGTTGCGCGCGCTGCTGGATGCCTGCGGGCTGACCGGCAAGACGATCGACAGCTATCACGTTGGCTTCATGATCGCGCCACGGGTGAATGCGGCAGGGCGTATGAGTACGCCCGACATCGCCGCGCGTCTGCTGCTGGCCACTGATGAAGCGCTCGGCGACGAAGCACGCGCGCTCGCGCAACAGCTGTGTGACGAGAACCTGAAGCGGCAGACCGAGGAAGCCGATCTCGTCACCCAGGCAAAAAAGGCGATCGAAACCGATCCGGCGGTCGGCGCCCACAACGTCCTTGTCGTCGGCGGCCTGGGATGGCATCGCGGTGTGATCGGCATTGCTGCGTCGAAGCTGGTGGACACGTTCCACAAGCCATCGATCGTCCTCTCGATTGACGGCGACGTCGCGCACGGCTCGTGCCGCAGCATCCCGGCCTTCGATCTGCTCGCCGCGCTCGAGCATTGCTCCGACTTGTTCGTCAAGTTCGGTGGCCACAAGCAGGCCGCGGGGCTGACGATGGAGGCCGGACGCGTCCCTGAGTTCCGCGCGCGGATCAACGCGTATGCCGACGAGGTGATTGAGCCAGACCAGTTGCGTCCGCGGTTGCGGATCGATGCGCCGCTGTCACTCAAGGCGATCACGCACGACCTGATGCGCGGGCTCGACCAGCTCGGTCCATTCGGCTTGTCCAACCCGCGTCCCGTGTTCCACGCGTCGGGTGTCCAGATTGTCGATGGTCCGCGAACGATCAAGGAACGCCATCTGAAGATGACGTTTGCCCAGGATGGCCGGCGCTTCAAGGCAATGGCGTGGCGAGCCGCGGAACGTGCCGACTTTCTCGAACAGAACCGCGACGGCATGCAGCTCGCCTTTTCGTTGGACAAGAACGAGTGGAAGGGTGAGACCTACCTCGAGCTGACCGTCGCCGACTTCAAAGGCCTGACGGACTGATGCGCTGGCAGCGTGCCGCGCAAGCGGTGATCGCCGTTCTCGTGATCGGCTTCATCGGCGTGCTCGTCATGACGCTGCGGCAGGACCGTGGCAAACCGCAGCCGGCGCCGCCCCTCCCGCGCATCGATCCAAAATCCACAGCCGAGACGCAAGGTGGAGGAACTCACCGGGTGACCGACCCGTCTGGCAAAGAGCGCTGGCGGATCGATTTCGGCACGCACGTCGCCTTGCCGGATGGCCGGTCCAGGCTGACTGACGGCGTCACCGCCGTCATCAACCGCGACAATGGCCCGTTGAACCTCGAGGCCGACGAGGCGGACGTCACCCAGAAGGAAGGCTCGTCCGAGCCCAGGCAGGCGGTCTTCAAAGGCAACGTGCGACTCACTGGCGGGGGAGGGCTCGAGGTCACCACCGCCGAGGCAACCTACTCCGGCGAGACCGACGTCGTCACCATCCCCGGTGCAGTGGAGTTTACGAAAGGGCGGATGAAGGGCTCCGGCATCGGCGCGACATATGACCAGTCGCGAGACGTGCTCTGGATCCTCGACCAGGCCAGGATCGCCGTCGCTCCCGATAAGACGGGGGCAGGCGGCCTGAACGCGGTTGCGACGAAGGCCGGACTCGCGCGTGCGGAGCACTACATGGTGCTTGATGGCGCAGCGCGGATCGAAGGCGAAGGCCGCGTGACCGAAGCCAACCTCGTGACGATGCGTCTGACGCCCGACGATGAGCGCATACAAGTGCTGGAGTTGCGCGGCAACAGTCGGATCACTGGCCGAAGCGGTGGCCCGCAGTCGATGTCGGCGCGCGACATCGATCTCACCTACGGCCCGGACGGGCGGACACTCCAGTTCGCCAAGCTCGTTGAAACGGCGGTCCTGCAGCTGGCGGGCGCCGGTGCCGGCGGC
Organism: Acidobacteriota bacterium; assembly: GCA_013817065.1. Taxonomy (GTDB): domain Bacteria; phylum Acidobacteriota; class Vicinamibacteria; order Vicinamibacterales; family 2-12-FULL-66-21; genus JACDCA01. The sequence continues at coordinate 2,828 of JACDDJ010000017.1, read as the reverse complement.
AAGCGGATCGCCGGAGACACCATCGATCTCACCATGGCGCCCGACGGCGCGACGGTCACGAACCTGGTGGCGAACGGGCGGGTTCAGGTCGACCTGCCCGCGGAAGCCGGCGGTCCGGCCAAACGGATCCGATCCTCGACCCTGACGTCCGTTGGCGCACCCGGCAGCGGCCTTCAGAATGCGCAGTTCGGTGGCGGCGTCGAGTACCGGGAGACACGGCCAGCCACGAAAGGAGCCGCGGCTCTGGACCGTTCGGCACGCTCGCTGACGCTGTCGCTCGATACAAAGCCCGGTCTGGGTGCCCTGGAGAAGGCGGACTTTCGTGGCAACGTGAACTTCGCCGATGGGCCCGATTTCAAGGCCGAAGGGCCCCAGGGCATTTATCACATCGTCGGCGACCGGCTCGAACTGAGGCCCCTTGAAGGCGAGCCCGGTCCCAGTCCCCGAGTTTCTGATGGGAAGATCTCGGTCCAGGCTCGTACGATCGTAATGGCACTGGCGACGCGCGACATGACAGCCGACACGAAAGTGAAGAGCACGATCCTGCCGCAGAAGACGAAGAGCGCGCCGGGCGGTAACGCGCGCATCCCGTCAATGCTCGCGCCAGACAAGGAAGTCAACGTCACCGCGAACCGGTTGGACTATACCCAGACCGGCGCCACCTACTCCGGCAACGCCACGCTGTGGCAGGACAAGACCACGATCAGGGGCGCGACCATCCTGCTCGAAGAAAAGAGCGGTAATCTGACCGCCTCTGGCGGCGCCACGACGGTCTTTTTTCTGGAAGAAGCTGACGAGAAGACAGGCGCGCGTCGCCAGGTGCAGTCCACCGGCAAGGCTGAGACGTTCGTCTACAACGATGCCAAGCGTCTCGCGACCTACACCGATAAGGCACAGATCAACGGCGCACAGGGTAACGTCACCGGTGATCGCATCGAGCTGTTTCTGAAGCCCGGCGTCAACGAACTGGAGCGGGCAGTGGCGTACGGCGCAAACGGTTCCGTCGTCGTCCGCGAAGGGCAGCGGCTGGGGAAGGGTGATCATCTGACCTACACGGCGGCCGATGACAATTACATGATGACCGGCCGACCTGTCGAAGTGATCGAGGAGAAAAACGGCACGTGCTCGCTCACGGTCGGCGCGGAGGTCACGTTCAGCCGCCGTACTGAAACCGCCAGCGCCAAAGGCAATGCGGCGTTCCCCGGTACCATGACGACGTTGAAGACCTGCCCGCCGGAGCTGAAACGCTAGATGGCGACGCTGAACGGGCGCGGCCTGACCAAGGCCTACGGCGGACGGACGGTCGTCAAAGGAGTGGACATCGACGTCGCGTCGGGGGAGGTCGTCGGGCTTCTCGGACCGAACGGCGCCGGAAAGACGACGACCTTCTCGATGGTCGTCGGTCTGGTCGGACCTGACTCCGGGCGGGTGACGCTCGACGGTCTGGACGTCACCGACTCACCGATGTATGTCCGCGCCCGGAAAGGGATCGGCTACCTGCCGCAGGAGGCGTCCATCTTCCGCGGCCTCACGGTCGAGCAGAACATCTCCGCGATCCTCGAGACCCTGGATCTCGATGCGGCCGGGCGCCGGGCGCGCCTGAGAGAGCTCCTCGCCGAACTCGACCTGACGCGGCTGGCCAAGTCGCCCGCCTACACACTCTCGGGCGGCGAGCGGCGTCGGGTCGAGATCACGCGGGCGCTGGTGATTGCGCCAAAGTTCATCCTGCTCGATGAACCGTTCGCCGGCATCGACCCGATCGCGGTCAGCGACATCCAGAAGATAATCTTCCACCTCAAGACGCGGGGCATCGGCGTACTCATCACCGACCACAACGTCCGTGAGACACTGCGCATTACAGATCGCGCTTACATTGTTCACGACGGCGTGATATTCAAGAGTGGGACCCCGCAAGGCCTCGCGGAAGACGACGAGGTGAAGAGGATTTACCTCGGTGCCGATTTCCGCTTGGACTAAGATTGAAAGGACCGTAAGGGCAGACTGAACCATGGCGATCGCGCAGAAGCTGCACACCAAACTCGTTCAGAAGCTCATCCTGACGCCTTCGCTGCAGCAGGCGATCAAGCTGCTGCCGATGTCCACCCTGGAGCTCGCCGATCTCCTGAACCAGGAGATGGTCGAGAACCCGCTGCTCGAAGAAGTGCCGACCGAAGATCTTCAGCCCGTGGAGCAGGCCCAGGCCGAGAAGGCGCCTGAGGCACCGACCGCCGAAAAATCAGACGCCTGGGACGACGCCGACTACGAGTATTTCTTCGGTGACTATCTCGACGACAGCTACCGCCCGCGCACGCCGCAGGAGGTCAAGGAACTGCCGCCGATCGAGAACACACTCTCGACCGCGGGATCGTTGTCGGATCATTTGATGTGGCAGTTGTCGCTGCAGACCAGCGATCTACAGCTGCAGGAAATCGGCGGCGCGATCATCGGGAACCTTGACGATGACGGCTACCTGGTCGCGTCGGTCGAGGAGATCGCCGGGATGGCAGACTGGCCGGTCGCAGATGTCGAGCGGGCCCTCCAGCACATTCAGACATTTGATCCGATTGGTGTCGCGGCGCGTGACCTGCAGGAGTGCCTGTGGCTCCAGATCCGGCATCTCAGTCTCGAGGGCACGATCACCGAGAAGATCGTCACCGAGCACCTCCGCCTGCTGCAGAACCACCAGGTCCCAGAAATTGCGCGCAAGCTTGGCGTCCAGATCGAAGACCTGCGCGAGCACGTCGAGATCATCCGGAACCTGGATCCGAAACCCGGAAGCCGCTTCAATCCATCGCAGTCGCAGTACGTGATCCCCGACGTCTACGTCG
>JACDDJ010000348.1 GCA_013817065.1 Acidobacteriota bacterium | reverse complement strand
GACCAGTCTCACGCACACCGCCGTAATGATCGAAGCCCTGCTGCAGGCCGCGATCCGCATTGAGCACGACCGATCCGACGAAGGCGGCTGTTCGGAAGCCGCGTGCGCTCAAGCTCTCGGCAAGGGCCACATGCGCCGCTGAGAGCGGCTGGTCGCCGTTGTCTCGAACACCGTGGCCTGGTGGAAAGAGCCCTGTGAACAGGCTGCAGTGCGCCGGCAGCGTCAGGGGCGCAACCGACGTCGCCTGGTCGAACACGACGCCCTCGCGTGCCAGCCGTTCAAGGTGCGGCATCTCAACGTCCATGAACCCATAAACCGAGAGCCGGTCGGCGCGAGTGGTATCAAGGGTAATGATGACGACGCCATCCGGGGCCGGCGGCTGACATGACAGGCACCAGCCTCCACTTATGCCAGTCGTCAGCGCGATCGCCACCGTGACGATCCTGTTGCCGGCGGAACGCCCGAATCCAATCGTCCTGCCCACTATTGCCGCACCATCTCGAATCGGTGTGTGGTGAAGCTGTAGCAGTTATTCTGGAGAATTCTGAACGGCGGCCCGCCGCCTTCCACATACAGGAACCAGCCAGCCAACGTGCCCGAAATTCGCGACGGTGACAATCCTGCCGTGACCTTCCCCGTGATGACCAGGACCTGCCCGGTGGTGCCGATCCGCTCGACCAGATCCTGCACACGGTCCTCCCAGTAATAGAGATCCTGGTCTCCGAGAACGAACGTCACGCGGTCACTGCCGTCGATGGTGCCGCTGAACGTGTTGCCTCGGCCGCGCGTGACGATGAAGTCAGCGCCCGACAGCGTGACGGTGAGACGCAGGCCATCCTGGTCGACGGTGGCGTCATACGAGCGGGTATCCGGCAGCTCGGGATCTCTGCCCGTGCACCCCGACCCCTTCGCGGGATTCCTGTCGATGGTCAGGCGGTAGCGGCCGCGAAGATCGGTTCGCGGCCGGTCGATCCGCATCTCGAAGTCGTAGGTCCGATGATCGAAAACGTCTACCTCCTTTATTTCGTTGAAGTACCCTGTTCCGCTCGCCTGCAGCCGTACCCGATCGCGAACGCCGTACAGAGCGTAGACGCCATCGGCATTTGTCGTTGTCGTCAGGGAATCGCCCACCCCCTCGACGACGGCGACCGATACGTTGGCGAGACCGATCCCGCTGTCGGTCACGGTTCCGCGGAGACGGTAGGTGCCGGCAGAGAGCACGAATGTGCTAGTCGATGCGAATCGCGACTGGTAAGACACGCTGATGAATGCTTCCCCAGGCGCTGTCGCCGTCGCCAAGCCGGTGGAATCGATCTGGAGGACCCTGGAGTCTGAAGACCGCCATTGCGCCTGTCCGCTGACGTTCTCTACCGAATTGTCGAACCTGACCGCGTTTGCCGTCAGCTGCACTGATTGCCCAGGTGCAATCGAGGCCGGGGCAACCAGTTCGACCCGCTGAATGCCAGGAGGGGACTGCGGCCCTGGAGTGGTGGGAAGCCGAGGCGCATCCGGGTTGCCCGGATCGCACGAGGCGCTCCACGCCGCAAGGAGGAGGATGGCGCAGCGACGGTAGTTCATGCGTTGACGGTGCGCCCATTGGGCGCCCGGAGACAAGTGGCAGCGGGTTGAAGATGGGTTGAACAACCGTTGGACGGTGGAAAACCCGCCCATTACAGTGAGAAGCTACTGCCGTACCATGTCGAACTGGTGCGTTCCGGAGCAGAGAAGTTCCGATGCGCTGGGGCTGCTGACGAAGGACCAGGAACGCCCCCTTCAGCGTGCCGGACAGTCCCGAAGGCGAAGGTCTGGCCGTGACTCTGCCGGTGATGATCAGGATGCGTCCGGCGTCAAGACGCTCCATGAGTTCATGCGCCCGGTATTCGTAGTAATAGACGTCAGGCTGGCCGATGCCGAATGTGACCTGATCCCCGGCGTCGATGACGCCGCTGAAGGCGTTGCCACGGCCGGCTGAGACCACGAAATCAGCCCCCGAGAGTGCGACCGTGAGGTGCGCGCCATCCTGGCCCACGGTCGCCTCATACGAGCGGGTCGTCTCCGTCATCGTGGCCTTCGGGCACAAGTTGCCCTTGAACGTGAGCGAATAGCTCCCGTGCAAGTCGGTCCGCTCCCGGCCGGGCCGCATCTCGAAATCGAGCGTGCGGTGATCGGCCACGTAGATCTCCCTGGTTTCGCTGAGATACCCGGCGCCCTGCGCCTGCAGGCGGATGCGATCGCGGACGCCGTACAAGGCGTACTCGCCCTTCTCGTCGGTGGTGACCGTCAAGTCAACACCAACCCCCTCGATGACCGAGACCGTGACGCCGGGAAGACCGAGACCGTTGTCGGTTACGGTTCCGCGGAGTCGGTACGTGCCGGAAGGGAGCACGAATGTGCTGGTCGATGCAGATCGCGACTGGTAAAACACGCTGAGGAATGCCTCCCCGCGGGCAATGGCCTTCGCGAGGCCCGTGGAGCTGATCTCGACGACCCTGGAGTCTGAAGACCGCCATTGCGCCTGTCCGCTGACGTTCTCTACCGAGTTGTCGAACCTGACCGCGTTTGCCGTCAGCTGCACCGATTGCCCAGGTGCAATCGATGCCGGGGCAACCAGTTCGATCCGCTGAATACCCGCGGGGGACTGCGCCCCTGGGGTGGTGGGAAGCCGAGGCGCATCCGGGTTCCCCGGACCGCACGAAACGCTCCACACCGCAAGGAGGACGATGAGGGAGTGACGGTACTTCATGTGTGAGACGGTGCGCTCCCGGGGTGCCCGGAGACAAGTGGCAGCGGGTTGAAGATGGGTTGAACAACCGTTAGACCGTGAACAACCCGCCCATTGCGGTCAGAAACTGGCGCCGTTTTCCTTGGCTGGTGGAAATCCCGCGTATCGCCGTCTAGATCTAGAAGCTCAGTCGCGCGGCGAGCTGGAGCGAACGGGGGCCGCCGGAGCCGAAGACCTGGGTCACCCGCTGGGTCGGCTGACCGAAGGCCGCGATTGTGAGATCGCCGCTATAGCCGGAGAGATTGGCCGCGTTGTAGACGTTGAACGCCTCTACGAGGAGCGACACGACCAGACGGGATCGAGTCCGGAACGACCGGCTGAGCCGGAGATCCAGCGTGTGAAAGTCGTCTCCAAGCGAATAACGGCCCGGCAGGATTATGCGTGGGACGAGCGCCCCCTGGGCGTCCCTCGTTCCAGCGTAGTCGCGGTTGAAGTCCGCCACGAGACGCTCCAGGTCCTCGCCGGCCAGGCCGCGGTTGAATCGATTCACCGTGGATCCCGGCAACAGGTCGCCCGTGGTGCCGTCGCCGTTGAAATCCATCCCGCCCACGTAGGCGCTGAATGGCGGAACACTAGCGACCGAGAGATTGAATCCCAGGTCCACTCGGGCGGGCAGTCGCACCATGCCGGCGACGTTCAGGATGTGGGTCAGATCATTCGCTGCCGGCCCGGCATTCTGCAGCCAGTCATCGAGATCGAATCCGTTCCCGGTGTTGGTGCCAGACGTCCTCGAATACGCATAGGACCCGAGCACCGTGAAGGCGGGGGCCCGCTTCTCGATTCGTACCACGACACCCTTGTACGCGAAGTGATAGGGCGCCTTCTGCACGTTGATTGGCCCAAGTGAGCACAGCGCCTGGGGATCCTCTGCCTGGGCGGCACTGCTGCACCTCGGCACGACCGCGCCGCGCACGCTGTTGAAATGATTGACGTCGATGGCGCCGCCTCCCTGCGGCACATGGGTGAAACGGCGGTCGACCGCGTCCGCGCTCACCACCAACCCGCGCCCTAATTCGCGCTGCAGACCCAGGTGCAGATGGACCGCCGAGGGGTTTGGAACATAGACGGGGAAGATGGCCGGGGCCGCCTGCTTGGTGACTTGGATCTGCTGCACAGCCGGATCGGCGTTCGACCGACTCTGGACGAGGCCTGCCCTGACCGCCGGAAGAAACGCCATCAGATCAGCGCCCGTGAAGAGGGTCGGCGAGTTGCGAAACTCGAAGGGTGCGCCCACTGGAAGGGCCGGGATGCCGGGGATCCAGTTGAGGATGGCACCCCCGGGAACGTTCTGGCGGCCCAGGCCTGGAGGTCCAAGTGCCACCCGCTCTGCGTCCATGCTGCTCGTGAGACCATGCGGGCGATAGTACCGGCCCGCGCCGGCACGGACGACGGTCATGTGGTCGGACGATGGCGTCCAGGCGATACCGGCGGCGGGAGAGAAGTTGGTCCTGCCGGGCCGGGTGGGTCTCAGCCCGTCAGGTCCCAGCAGCGGGGCCAGAAGCAGCGGCTTGTGCAGGTCGTGATTGAGGTTGCCGTCCCGGCCCCAGCCGAGGCCGTAAGTCATCGTCAGCCGATCGTGCAGTCGCCAGGTGTCTTCCGCGTACAACCATACGGTGTTCCAGTGGCGGACGCGGCCGCCGTCCTCCTGGGGTACACCTGCGTCGCCGATGCCGACGCTGAAGCTCTGGAGCGGAAGCCGCAGGATGTCGTCGAGCGTGGCGAACGCCGATGGCAGCGGGATCAGCTGCGCCGCCGACACGTCCGGTCGCGCGTTGTAGGCGCGGACACGGTCGGGCGAGAACAACGTCATCGAGACCGGTTCGTTGCCCCAGACCAGGTTTCGTTCCCGATTGTGTTCCCAGTCGAAGCCGACGCGCACGCGGTGTGCCCGTCCCTGCCAGGTGATTGAGTCGTTCAGATGGAACCGTCGTCCGAAATTGTCGATCGCCGTCGAATTGCCGATCACCAGTCCGGCCTGTAGCACGCTGATCGATGGCGCGCCGACGCCGAGACACCCCTGGCAATCCTGTTCGCCGGCAGCACCCATCGTGGAGGCGAGCACGAACGTGGAGAACCGCAGGTCGTTGACGAGTGTCGACCCGAGGACACTGGTGAGGCCGACCAGGCTCTGGTCGGCGCGGCTCCGCACATGACTCCAGTTCGACGGATACGAATTCAGTGCTCCCCCGGTGATGGCTGCCGCGGGCCCGAAGGCCCTGCTGCGATCGCGGGAGTGACGGGCGAATACCGTGTGAGACGCCGTGATCCTCGCGTCGAACCGCAGGCTGAACAGATCTCCCGCCAAGGGGCTGGCGCTGATCCGGCTGAAGTGAGCGAAGTCCGGTGCCAGCAGCGTTGTTCCCGCCACCGCCCGCTGATCGTTTCGCTCCCAGCTGCCAAAGTAGAAGATCCGCTCGCGACGAATCGGTCCGCCAGCCGCGAGCCCGAACTGCTGCCGCTGGAAGAACGCATCTGGCCGGATCCGATCCCGCTGGATGGCTGGATAGGCAGCCAGGTTGTGATCGCGGAAAAAGTAGAACGCGGTGCCCCGGTTCACACTACCGCCGGCGCGCGTGACGACGTTGATGACCGCCGCGTCCGTCATGCCGGCTGACAGGTCGAAGTTCACCGTCGAGACCTGGAACTCCTGCACCGCCTCCTGCGAGAAGCCCATCTGCGCGCCACCAAGGCCCACCGCGGTGACGCTGCCGCCGTCGATGGTAAACCGCGC
>JACDDJ010000347.1:3767-5516 GCA_013817065.1 Acidobacteriota bacterium | reverse complement strand
CAACTCCGCGCTCGCGCACGAAGTCAAAAGCATTTACCTGATCACGTGCGGGCGTTTCGAAGACGCACTGCTGGAAGCCCGACGTGCGCGCGCCCTCGACCCGCTCTCCCCGTTCATCAACATGGGAGTGGCCTGGGTCCACCACTTCGCCGGACGGCCGGAGGACGCGGTTCGTGAGTGCCTGGATGTCCGATCGATGAAACCCGGTCATGTAGAAGCCGGCAACATCCTCATTGCCTGCTACGAGACACTTGGACGCTTCGACGACGCGGCGGCGCTGATCAGGCAGCAGCCGTGCTGGGGATTGGCACTCGACGGCGGCTCACTGCTCAGGGCTTTCGAGCGTGGCGGACGGGAGAAATATCTACGCGAGCGGGTCGCCCAGATGGAAAACGCCCCGACGCCACCACCAGCTGCCAGCTTCGCGTTCGCGATCTGCTACGCGAAACTGGGAGAGTTCGACAAGGCGCTCGATCACCTCGATCGCATGGTCACGAATCGCGCCGGCGGATCGATCTTCCTGGCCATCGACCCGTCCCTCGCCCCGTTGCACGGACTCGCCCGCTACGCAGCGATCATCAAGCGGGTCGGGGCGCCCCAGCCGCAAGCGGTTTGAGGACGGCCGGACGCTACGGGATAACGCAGTCATAACGGCGCTGCGCTGTGTCGATTCCGATCTGGAGCTGATTCGCACGTGGGCCGGAAAGCGTCGCCTCAATGGATTCCGGGTACTGCTGCTGCAGTCGATGGTACCAATCGATTGCGAGTTCTCGGGCACGGCCAGCACCCGCGGCATGCTCGGCAGCGGTGACGAACTCTTCGTCAGCGGGCGCCAGGCTGAGTGACCACCAGGTCTCGTAAGCCTGGGCGATTGCGGCTGTGACGAATGGTTCGAGCTCCGAACCTCGATGTCGGCGGAGCCAGGGTATGCCCTTTTCGATCACTTCCGTGTAGCCCACACCTTCGCACTCTTGACCAAGACTTTCCAGGTACCTGCGGTGAGACCAGCGGCTGTGCGGGTACTCGCCCAGAAACCGGTCGAGCAATCCGGTTCCGCACTCCCACCCGCCGCCATGTCCGTCGGATTCGCATTTCACATCGAATCGGCGAAGGGCCGCATACTCGGGCCGTAGCAGCGGGGCAGTTTCGCCCTCGATCCAAAGCTTGGCCAGGAGAACCTGCAAACCGATCGCTACGGCTCCTCGCATCTCCATCGTGCTGAATCGACGTGCTGATTGGAACAGAGTGATCGCGGCACGCAGTACAGCGTCCTGATCCGGGATCGCCTGCCTATCCAGCATCAGATCCGATGCCTCCGGAAAGTAAGGCCACAGCAAGTTGGCGGCGTCCCACGTGTTTGACGCATGTCCAAATGACAGGAACGACGGCGGAAGCTCAAAGCTCTCGCCACCGCCGTATTCCAGGAGAAAGTGTCGAGCAAAGACCTCGACCGCTTCAGTGGTTCGATAGAGCCACAGAAAAGACGTGCCGCGATTCCATCCCCTAACCTGCGCCCAGCCGGAACCCCGACCGTGGGGGCGTTCCGGATCACTACTTTGCGGCTTGCCCATCTCACGTGACAGTCGGCCAAGAAGCGCGGCATACACCTCGTCTTTGCGTGCGTCGTCGCCTGGCGCTACGTAGTGCACTTCCTCCAGGCGACAGGCGAGCGGCTTAGCCGGTCGAAAGGCGTAGAACCGCGCCTCTCGAACGGCTCCCAACTCCCGGTCGGTGGCGACCATGCACCAG
>JACDDJ010000347.1:0-3757 GCA_013817065.1 Acidobacteriota bacterium | reverse complement strand
CGCCAGTCGGCCGAGATGACGAGCTGGCGCCACTGATGGGTCGAGAGCGCGAAGGGAGGACGAGCGAGGTCCGCCGCGATGCGAGACGCGACCTCGGCGGCGTCGGGTTGGTTCTGAACAGGGCCCAGAAGGGCTGCGACGACGATAGCAAGGCCAAACAACAGGCGCTCCGATCAGGTCCGCGGTGCTTCCCCAGCCGCAAACGGTTTGAGGACGGCGTAGAGCGTTGACATGATCGGCACCGAGACGCCGAGCCGCGCGGCACGACGGACGACCGATCCCTGCAGCGCTTCCACTTCAATCTTCTTTCCCTGCGCCAGGTCGATCAGCAGCGACGACCTCGTCGTCCCGGGGATGCTGCCGACGTAACTCTCGATCTGCTGGATCCGGTCGGCGGCGACCTCGACGCCTTCGGCGCGCGCGACGGCTTCGACCTCGCGGCAGCCGTTGAGGAACTGCTCACGGATGAAGGGATCGGTCCACACGGGTCCCACCGGCAGTCGTGTCGCGCCGGTGAATCCGGCCAGCGCAACCAGGAAGATGAACTTCTCCCAGATCGGAATGCGGCCGTCGCCCGCCACCTCCGCCTGGATATCGGCCGCAACCATCGCCTCGTGGATGACGGTGACGCGTTCCGGGACACGGGGCAGGACGCCGAAGACTTCGCCAAAGACGATGCGCCGGTGCGTGCCGGTCTGCTCGATGACGCCGGGGGCGCTGAGCGCGGTGGCGATGTAGGTCGTGCCGCCGAGCGTGGATGACTCGCCGGCAACTGCCGCGACTTCGCCGACGCTGTCGACACCGTTCTGAAGAGTGAGGACCGTCGTATTCGGTCCATGCATCGGCCGGATCATCGGCAGCGCGGTGGCGTTGTCGTAGGCCTTCACCGCCACGATGACGAGGTCGACGATGCCGACGTCGCTCGTGTCCTCGTGCGCCCTGGCGCGCACGGTGAAGTCGCCGACCGCGGGGCTGCGGATCTCCATCCCGCGCTCGCGCAGCGCCTGGAGGTGCGCGCCGCGCGCGATGAACGTGACGTCGTGCCCTGCCCGGGCCAGCTTCGCGCCGTAGTAGCCGCCGACCGCGCCGGAACCGAGAACTGCAACTCTCATCCGTACACGGATATCACGGAACTGCCGCCGGCGGGATGATCCGGTTTTGCCGGTTTGTCGGCTTTACACTACAGGACCGATCAATGGCCGAAGGGGAGATTCTGGGAATGACATCCGCAGCCGCAGTGCCGACCACATCGATTCTGTCTGACGACACACTGGAGCGCTTCCGCCAGCGCGCCGCGCGATACGACCGGGAGCACCAGTTCTTTCATGAAGACCTGCAGGAGCTGCGCGGGCTTGGATACCTGCGCGGTCCGGTGCCCGTGGAGCTTGGCGGCGGCGGCTGGACCATGGCGCAGTCGATGCGCGAGCAGCGACGGTTGGCCACGGCGGCGGCGCCGACAGCGCTGGGTATCAACATGCACCAGTACTGGGTCGGGCTTGCTTCGGATCTGAGGCGGGCGGGCGATTCGTCGCTCGAGTGGGTGCTCACCGCGGCCGCGGCGGGCGAGGTCTTCGCCGCCGGCCACGCCGAATCGGGCAACGACGTGCCGCTCCTGCTCTCCACCACGAAGGCAGAGCGGGTCGAGGGCGGCTACCGGTTCACCGGGCGGAAGTCCTTCGGCAGCCTGTCGCCGGTCTGGACCTACCTGGGCCTCCACGGGATGGATACCACCGACCCCGCCCACCCGAAGATCGTTCACGCCTTCATGCCCCGCGACACCGAGGGTTATTACGTCGAGGAAACCTGGGATGTGCTCGGCATGCGCGCCACCCGCAGCGAAGACACGATCCTCGACGGCGTCCTCGTGCCAGACCGGTTCGTCGCGCGGGTCGTGCCAGCGGGTGCAGCCGGCCTCGACGCCTTCGTCCTGGGAACGCTCGCCTGGGCACTCATCGGTTTCGCGAACGTCTATTACGGGCTGGCCCAGCGTGCACTGGACCTGACGATCGCCGCAGCGAGGAAGAAGACGTCGATCGCACTTGGCCGCTCGATGGCCTATCACCCCGGCGTCCAGCACCAGGTCGCCGAAATGGGCCTCGCGCTCGAAGCGATCGGCCCACACCTCGACCGGATCGCCGACGACTGGATGAGCGGCGTGGCTCACGGCGCGATGTGGCCGGCGAAGATCTTCGCGGCCAAGTATCAGGCCGTCGAGAATGCCTGGCGCGTCGTCGACACCGCGCTCGATGTTGCCGGCGGCTTCGGTATCTTTCACCGCAGCGGGATCGAGCGGCTGTTCCGGGATGCCAGGCTCGGACGCATGCACCCGGCCAACTGGATGCTCACCCACGAGCTCGTCGGCAAGTCACTGCTCGGAATCAGTCCGGACGAATCGCCGCGGTGGGGCTGATCACCTGAACATCGCGGGGCTGATCTCCAGGCTGACTTCCGACACGCGGTCGGCCGGAATGCCGCAGAGGCGCGCGTGCTCCATGATCCGCTCCACGCTGGGCGCGTCGTACTCGCAGTAGATCTTGCCCTCGGCGGATGAAATATAGCTGCGGATCCAGCGCACATCCGGCATTCCATCGAGGACGGAATTGGACTTGCGCCCGACGGTCTGCAGCTGTTCGGGCGACAGCGTGCCGGCGTTTCGTTCGATGATGTATCGAGGCATGATCAACCCTTCTGTGACAGCCGCTGGCGCAACGCCGCGGCCCCGGTATCATCGCGCATTTTCTCTCTGAGCGCGAGCGCCCCTTCGAGATACTCACGGGCAGCCTCGGGACGGCCAATCCGCAGCGAGACGTCCGCCAGCGCCGTGAGCGCATGGGCCTCCAGTAACTGCTCCCCGCTTTCCCGGTTCAACGCCACACTCTCCTCGAGGACGGTCCGGGCCTCTTCGTGACGATGCAGGTGCGCGAGCGTGACCCCCATGCTGTTCAGCATCAGCCCCTCGTGCGGCCGGTCGCCAGCATCGCGGCAGAGCCGAAGCCCGGATTCGTAGTGCTCGAGGGCGGCCACATACCGGCCGCGCTCGAATTCGAGGATCCCGATCGTATTGTGCAGCGCGAGCTGCCGGTCCGCGGCGCCCAGCGCCAGCGCCAGCAGGAGCGCCTCTTCGAACACCGGCACGGCGTCAGCCGGCGATGCGACCCGGCGTGCCGCCCGCGCCAGGCCCTCGAGCGCATCGAGCTCGCCGGGCCGGTCACCAAGGGTGCGGCGCAGGCGGCGCACTTCCGTCCACGCGGCACGCGCGGCGGGCCAGTCGCCGAGGCGCTCACGCGACATGGCGACCTGGGTCCACGCCTGAACCTCGGCGGCGCCGTCCTCCAGCTGGGCAAAGAGTCCCGCCGCCTCCGTGAGGTGTGCCGCCGCCTCAGCGTCCTGTCGCATCCCGAACTGCAGCTCGCCGAGCAGGCGCAGTGCCTGCGCCAGCCCATCGGCATGCCGGGCGCGACGGGACAGCTCGAGGGCCTGCCGGTAGCTCTCGATCGCGGCCGCCACATCCCCCTGCTGCAGGCGGATGTGCGCGATGGTGGTCAGGTGGAACGAGCGCTGGATCGGCATCATGTGCGCGTGCATCGCGGCGTCTGCCTTGTGGAGGCACTCGAGGGCCTGGTCCAGATCCCCGACCGCGCGATGGACGTTCGCCAGGTTGTGCAGCACCGATGAAATGCGTCCAGGGTCGCGGCTGGCTACCGGCATGGCCAGTGCCTCTTCGAGGACCGCCCGCGCGCGCGAATAGTCGCCCAGC
>JACDDJ010000346.1 GCA_013817065.1 Acidobacteriota bacterium | reverse complement strand
TTCTCCAGCCGAACCGGCTCGAGCTGCCGTCGCTGATCCGTCGAAGGGGCTGCTGCCGCAGCCGGCGCGGATGATCATGCAGAGCGGCGCGTTCGCCGTGACACCCGCCACGGTGATCCGCGCCGAATCGCAACAGTTTGCTTTCAGTGCTCGCTTTCTCGCGAATCACATTGGCATTGCGGTTGGACCGCAGCCGTTGACGGTGGAGGTCGGCGGGGGCGCCGGACCCGGCTCGATCCTCATTCAGCGCAACGCCGGCGGCGCCGTCCTCGGCCCCGAAGGTTACAACCTGATCGTCCGGCAGGACGGGATCACGATCGGCGCCGACACCCCGGCCGGCGCCTTCTATGGCGTTCAGAGCTTGCGCCAGCTGATGCCTCCAGCCTGGGAATACGAGGCACTCCGGCCGCCGCGCCGCAACTCGCCCCCCGTGACGATCCCGGCGATGGAGATCTTCGACGCACCGCGCTTCGCGTGGCGGGGCGCAATGCTGGACGTTGCCAGGCACTTCCTAGAGGTCGACGAAGTGAAGCGTTTCATCGACCTGATGGCGCTGCACAAGCTCAATCGTCTTCACCTGCATCTCGCCGACGACCAGGGCTGGCGCATCGACATCCGCTCCTGGCCGAACCTGGCGTCGCATGGCGGCAGCACCGAAGTGGGTGGCGGCACCGGCGGCTTTTACGGGCAGGACCAGTACGCCGCGATTGTCCGCTACGCCGCCGAGCGATTCATCACGGTGGTCCCCGAGATCGACATGCCGGGTCACACCAACGCCGCACTGGCGTCCTACGCAGAGCTGAACTGCGACAACATCGCGCGGCCGCTGTATACCGGGACCGAGGTTGGCTTCAGCGCCCTGTGCGTCGACAAGGAGATCACCTACAAATTCATAGACGACGTGGTGCGGGAGATCGCGGCGTTGACGCCGGGACCGTACTTCCACATCGGTGGTGACGAGGTGAAGACGCTCACGCCGGTGCAGTACGCGGGATTCGTCGAGCGCGTGCAGGGGATCGTGCGGTCGCATGGCAAGCAGATGATCGGCTGGGACGAGATCGCGCCGACCAGGCTGGACCCGACGTCGATCGTGCAGCACTGGCGGCCGAAGACGTCGATCGCGGAGGTCGAGGCCAAAGGCGTCAAAGTGATCATGTCGATCGCCGACCGCATGTATCTCGACATGAAGTACGACAACGACACGCCGATCGGTCTGACGTGGGCCGGGATCGTCAGCGTGAAGCAGTCGTACGACTGGGATCCGGTAACCGCGGCGCCGGGGATTTCGGAGCGGTCGATGCTCGGCGTCGAAGCCCCGCTGTGGGCGGAGACGATCACGAACATCCGCGACTACGAGTTTCTCGCCTTCCCGCGGCTCGCCGCGATCGCCGAGGTCGGCTGGTCGCCGCAGGAGGCGCGCAAGTGGGACGAGTTCCGCGAGCGTCTCGGTGCGCAAGGTCCACGGTGGACGGCGTTGGGGCTCAACTTCTATCGATCGCCGGAGGTTCCCTGGCGATGAGCGACGTGCGACGTGCGACGTGCGTTTAGCGTTTAGCGGGCCCGTAGAGCACGCGCCCCGGACGGGCGGCCGTGATGGCGCCGTTCTCGAAGACCACTTCGCCGTTGACCAGGACGTGGGTGAACCCTTCGGCGTAGGCGTGCGGCTTCTCGAAGGTCGCGGTGTCCCGTACCGTGGCGGGATCGAAGATGACGATATCGGCTTTCATGCCTGGACGAAGAATCCCGCGGTCGGTGAGCTTCAGCCGGGCAGCAGGGAAGGACGTCATCTTGCGCACCGCCTCCTCGAGCGTCAGCGTCTTCTTGTCGCGCACGTACATCCCGAGGACACGCGCGAAGGTGCCATAGCTCCTCGGGTGCGGATTGGCCCGGCCAAACACCGGCACCTCCCCATCCGACCCGATCATCGTCGTTGGATGCGCCAGGATCCGTTCGACGTCCTCATCACTCATAGCGTGGAAGATGCCCTGGCAGCCGCCCTGCTCGATCAGCCAGAGGGTCGCGTCGGCGGCGTTGTCGATCGTCGGCTCCATCCCGCGTTGCCTGGTGAGATCGGCGAGCGTCTTGCCGGCGAGTGACGGGTCGAAACCGCAGCTGGCGAACTGGACATTCTTCGGATCGCCGCCGCCGCGGGCGTCGCGGATCATCGCGATGGTCTCGGCTCGCACCTTGGCGCGTGTCGCGGGATCCTTCAGCCGCCGGGCCTGCGCTTCGCGTCCACCTTCGAGTGCCCAGGCCGGCAGCAGTGCAGACGCCACACTGGTGCTGGACGCCGTATATGGGTACTGATCGCTCGTGACGTCGACGCCACGAGCCCGCGCGGCATCGATGAGCCGCAGCGTTTCCAAGGAACGTCCCCAGTTCGCCTTGCCGATGATCTTGTGATGCGTCACCTGCGTCGGCAGACCACCCTCCTCGCCGATCGCGATCGTCTCGCGGACGCTATCGAGCACCTGCACCGATTCCTCGCGCTGATGCGACTTGTGCATTCCGCCGAATCTCGCCGCTCTTTTCGCGAGTTCGATCACCTCCAACGTTGGAGTAAACGATCCCGGCACGTAGAAGAGTCCGGTGCTCAGACCGAAGGCGCCGTCGCGCATCGCTCCCTCGACGAGCGCCTGCATTTGGCGGATCTCGTCTGGCGTGGCCTTTCGATCCGCATTGCCGATGACCTGGGACCGTATCGATCCCTGGCCGACGAAGCTCCCGATGTTCACGGACTTACGAAGCGCCTCGAGCTTCGTCAGGAACTCCCCGAGTGGTAGTGGAGAACTCCCGTCGGGGCCCTCGATCACCGTCGTCACACCCTGCCGGACGTAGTTGTCGGCGGTGGGGACTTCGAAGATCCCGCGACGGGCGTGAGTATGGATGTCGATAAATCCCGGTGCGACCACGCGGCCCCCGGCGTCCAGCACTGTCGCGCCACCGGGCTCGATGGCCGCGGCCACTTGCACGACGGTGTCGCCCCGGAGCGCGATGTCTCCTCGATACCAGGCAGCCCCGGTGCCGTCCACGATGCGCGCGTTGCGGATCACGAGGCCGAAAGCCGGCGACTGCGCAGCCGGCGAGGGCGCCAGGACCGCGAGGGCAGAGAGGAGAAGCAGGCGTTTCATGCCGCTCATTCAAGCACAGAAGCACTTTGGTTGTGGGACAATGGCTGCCCCTTGGAGGAAACAGCATGACGTTCATTTCAGCGGCCGTAGCCTGTGCGTTGTTGTTCGTGGCTGGACCCGTCGCGGCTCAGACTGCCGACCCGCAGAAGGACCGCGCCGCCGCGGCCAAGTATCTCGAAGACACCCGCCAGGCGTTCCTGAAATCGATCGAGAACGTGACCCCGGCGCAGTGGACGTTCAAGGCCAGCCCCACCTCATGGTCGATCGCGGAGGTCGCCGAGCACATCGGCATCTCCGAGAGCACGATCTTCGGGATGGTCACGACGCAGATGCTCAAGGCGCCGGCGCCGAAGCCCGGTGAGGGCGTTCCCGACGAAAAAGTGATCGCCGGATTGACCGACCGTTCCAGCAAGTTCCAGGCCCCCGAGATGTTGAAGCCGGTGAACAAGTGGGCGACGAAGGACGCGCTGGTGAAGGACTTCAACGCCGCGCGCGACAAGACGATCGACTGGACGAAGGCGACCACAGAGGACCTGCGGGCGCATGCGGCACCGCATCCTGCGTTGGGACCCCTGGATCTGCACCAGTGGCTGCTGCTGATCGCGGGCCACAGTGCGCGGCACACCGCGCAGATCGAGGAAGTGAAGACCGCCGCCGGGTATCCCAAGTAACGGCGGATGGCAGATGGTAGATGGTAAAGCGCAGAGCTTCAGCGCCGTGCCACAAGTCCGACACTTTCCCATCTTCCATTTACCATCTACCATCGCGGCGCTTCAGCGCCGCGCCGTCAGCGCCGCGTTAGTAGACCGTGTGCGGCGAGGAAGCTTCGCACCGCGCCGAAGTAAACGCTCGCGTCCACGTCGGCGGGGTCGATATGGCCGCCGCGGACCTCGACGAACTGCTTCGGGCCGCGTGCGGCCTCGAATAGCTTGCGGCCTTCCTCGATCGGGATGATCTTGTCCTCGGGGCTGTGCAGAAAGAGCATCGGCGCATTGATCCGGCCGATCTTGAGGACCGACTCGAACGGGTTGCGCATGATCATCCGGATCGGGATCCAGGGATAGCGCATCTCGCCGATCGCCACGAGTGACGCCGGTGCGCCTTCGAGCACGACGGCCGCTGATGGCACATCCGCCGCAAGGTTCACCGCGACCGCTGACCCGAGCGACCAGCCGAAGATGATGATCTTCGACGCCGGGATCCCGAGCGTCTCCCGCAAGTAGCGGTAACCGTGCCGCGCGTCGTCCGTCACGCTGTTCTCTGAAGGTTGACCGGCGACTCCGCCGAAGCCGCGATACTCGGGCGCCGCGAGATTGAGGCCGAGTGATCGAAGCCCTTGATACCGCACAACATTGCCGCGGCTGGCAACCGTGGCGCTGTTCCCGTGGAGGTAGAGGAGCCACGGCGCATTCGGGTCCGCGCCGCGCATGATCCACGCGAGCTGGCCCGTGTCGCCAAACCGGGGTAGCTCGACCTGTTCAAAGGGTGGGGCGGGCCGTAGCGCACCAAGCGGCCGGCCATGCTCGAAAACCAGACGGGTTTCCTGCGAAATCAGCAATAGCAGCGCTGCGGCATAGACGCACGCCGCAACAACCGCTATCGTGAGAAGGATGCGGCGGCCTGTTCGAGCCCGCCCGCCAGACCTGACGATGATGCCAGGTACCTGAGGAGAGTCTTTTGCCATTCAGCAGTTTGAAGTTACACCCGAGTCTGCTCACGAGCATACGTGAGCTCGGTTTCGCCCGTCCCACACCGATCCAGTCCGACGCCATTCCCCCGGCGCTGGCTGGCCGCGACGTGCTCGCCTGCGCGCAGACCGGCAGTGGCAAGACCGCCGCGTTTCTGCTCCCGATCATGCACGCGCTCATCGACAAGCCGCGCGGCCGTACCCGCGCGCTGGTGCTCGCCCCGACCCGCGAGCTCGCCGCGCAGATCCTCGAAGAGTTCAACGCCCTCGCCGTCCACTCGCCGCTGAACGGCGCCTCGGTGTTTGGCGGCGTGTCGATGGGGCCGCAGGAGCACGCCTTTCGTTCCGGCGTGGACGTCATGATCGCCACGCCCGGACGGCTGCTCGACCATCTCCGCGCCCCTTACGCAAAACTGGCGCACCTTGAATACCTGGTACTCGACGAAGCGGACCGGATGCTCGACATGGGCTTCCTCCCCGACATCCGGCGGATCCTCCGGCACATCCCCCAGAAGCGCCAGACGATGTTCTTCAGCGCGACGATGCCGCCGGAGATTCTGAAGCTGACGCAGGAGATGCTGAAGAACCCGGAGATGATTCAGCGCGCGCGGACCGCTGCGCCGGCTTCCGGGATCACCCAGGCCGTTTACCCGGCGTCTCAGGACGTCAAGCGTTCGCTTCTCGTCCACCTGCTCAAGTC
>JACDDJ010000345.1 GCA_013817065.1 Acidobacteriota bacterium | reverse complement strand
CTACGGCGTGGTCGGATCGCCGATCGCGCACTCACTCTCGCCCGCCATGCACAACGCCGGGTTCGCACAGGCGGGATTGAACGCTGCGTACGTGGCGCTCGACGCCCGGGATGCCGACGACTTCGCGACGTTTGCGCGGGCGATGAAGATGCGCGGGGCGTCCATCACGGCACCGTTCAAGGTGGACCTCATCGAGCACGCTTACGAATGCGATGCCGTTGCACGGGAGACTGGCGCAATCAACACGCTGGTGATGCAGGGCGACAAGTGGATGGGCCGCAATACCGACGTCGGCGCCCTCGTCGCTGCCCTCACCGAGCGGATCGAATTGAACGGCGCCCGTGCCGCTGTGCTCGGCGCCGGTGGAGCCGCACGTGCTGCGGTCGTTGGCCTGAAGCACGCCGGCGCTCATGTTCAGGTGTGCGCGCGGCGCGCCGACCAGGGGGCAACCCTGGCCGCAGCGCTCGGCGTGGCGGCCGGATCTTTTCCCCCGGCCTCCGGCTCGTGGGACCTCCTCGTGAACACCGTGCCAGGTGTGGTGGGCCAGCTGGAGAGTCCGATGCGCGACGCCGCCATCGACGGCCACATCGTCTTTGACATGACCTACGCGACCGACGTGACGCCTTTGATCGCGCAGGCCCGCGCCGCGGGCTGCGAGACAATCGGCGGCATCGAGATGCTGATCCGACAGGCCGAAAAGCAATTCGAAACATGGACCGGCGCGCCGCCGCCGGCCGGGCTCTTCAGAGCCGCGGCAGATGCCGCGCGGGCCCGACAATCAGGAGTGCGTTCGTGAAACAGACCTCGTTCGAAGACTTCGTCGACCTCTCGCGCCGCGGCACGTTCGTGCCCGTCGTGCGCGAGATCATGGCCGACCTGCTGACGCCGGTGTCGGCCTTCATCAAGATCGCCGAGCACTCCGACTACGCCTTTCTCTTCGAGTCGGTCGAGGGCGGCGAGCAGGTCGCCCGCTACTCGTTCCTCGGCAAGGATCCGTTCCTGGTACTCCGCGCCCGTGGCAAGCGCTCTGTCATCGACCGCTCAGGTGTCACCACCGAGTTGGACGAACCGTTCGTCGACGTCACGCGCCGCTTGATGGCGGAGTTTCGTTCGCCCTTCGTCCCCGGGCTGCCCCGCTTTACCGGCGGCGCCGTCGGCTTCGTCGGCTACGACGCCAGCGCGGTGTTCGAGCCGGCGCTGGAAGAAGCCTGGCAGCAGGCCGGGTGGTCCGGCGACGGCGCGGGAGAAGACGATGCCGGGTTCATGCTGTTCGATAC
Organism: Acidobacteriota bacterium; assembly: GCA_013817065.1. Taxonomy (GTDB): domain Bacteria; phylum Acidobacteriota; class Vicinamibacteria; order Vicinamibacterales; family 2-12-FULL-66-21; genus JACDCA01. The sequence goes on along the minus strand of JACDDJ010000345.1, from coordinate 4,252 downwards.
GGTGCTGGCATTCGATCACGTGAAGCACCGGATCCTGGTCATCGCCAACGCCCGGGTCACCGCTGACGAGGATCTCAGTGCGCTTTACCAGTTCGCCTGCGCGAAGATCGACTTCCTCGAGAGAGAACTGGAGCGCGGGCTGTCGCAGCCGGAGCGGACGACCGCGGCGGCACCGGCGGTGTCATCGAATCTCACCCAGGAACAGTTTGCCGACGGCGTGCGCACGATCAAGGAGCACATCAGCGCTGGTGACATCTACCAGGCCGTGCTCTCGCAGCGATTCGAGGCGGACGTCACCGCCGAGCCGTTCACCGTCTACCGCGCGCTGCGCCACGTGAACCCCTCGCCTTACATGTACTTCATGCGGATGGGGAAGCTCGCGATCGTTGGATCGAGTCCCGAGATGCTGGTTCGGGTCGAGGGGAGGCGCATCGAGACCCATCCGATCGCCGGCACGCGTCCGCGCGGTAGTAACGAGCAAGAGGATCTTCGCCTGGCCGAGGAGTTGAAGCGGAGCGAGAAGGAACGCGCCGAGCACGTGATGCTGGTCGATCTCGGGCGGAACGACATCGGGCGGGTCAGCGACTTCGGCTCCGTCCGCGTGCCGCAATACATGTCGCTCGAGCGGTACTCGCACGTCATGCACCTCGTCTCGACGGTCGAAGGCACGCTCGCCGAGGAATACGATCACCTCGACGCGCTGGTGGCATGTTTCCCGGCCGGAACCGTGTCGGGCGCCCCGAAGATCCGCGCCATGCAGATCCTCGCCGAGCTCGAGCCGACCCGCCGTGACATCTACGCCGGTGCGGTCGGCTACATCGATTTCGCCGGGAACCTTGACTTCTGCATCGCGATCCGCACGATCACGATCCGCAACGGCCGCGCCCGGATCCAGGCTGGCGCCGGCATCGTTGCTGATTCGAACGCCGCGGCCGAATACGACGAGACGTGCGACAAGGCGCGCGCGCTGCTGCAAGCCCTGGCGATGGCGGAAGCCGGGCTCTGAGGTGATCACGTGATCCTGCTGATCGATAACTACGATTCGTTCACGTGGAACCTGGCCCAGTATCTGGGCGAGCTCGGCGCGCCACCGCTCGTGAAGCGGAACGACGAGATCACCTTGGACGAAGTGGCGGCGCTGCGTCCGGAACGGATCGTGATTTCTCCCGGGCCGGGCCGTCCTGAGAGCGCCGGCATTTCCATCGACGCGATCCGTCGCTTTGGCACCGCGACGCCGATTCTCGGCGTGTGTCTCGGCCACCAGAGCATCGGCATCGCCTTCGGCGGAGAGGTGGTTCGTGCTGACGCACTGATGCACGGCAAGGTCTCGTCGGTGAACCATGACGGACAGGGTGTTTTCAAAGGCATCTCGCAGCCGTTCACCGCAGCTCGCTACCACTCGCTGATCGTCGCGAACCCGCTGCCGGCGGATCTCGAGGCGACTGCCCACGCCGAGGATGGCACGCTGATGGGGCTCCGTCATCGGAACCTGCCGATTCACGGCGTCCAGTTCCATCCCGAATCGGTGCTCACGTCGGAAGGGCACCGGCTGTTGCGTAACTTCCTGGAGCTCTGATGTTCGCCGCACTGCTCGAAAAACTACACCGTCGCGAGGACCTCACCACCACCGAGGCGTCGGCGGCCATGGACGAGATCATGGAGGGGCGCGCCCAGCCGGCCCAGATTGCCGGGCTGCTGGTCGGTCTGCGGATGAAGGGCGAGCGGCCGGCCGAGATCGTCGGCCTGGCGAGGACGATGCGGGCGCGCGCAACGAAGCTGTCGAAGACATTCGAGCCGACGTTTGACACCTGCGGCACCGGTGGGGATCGCGCGCATACCTTCAACGTCTCCACGGTGTCGGCACTGGTGGTTGCGGCGTGCGGCGTGCGCGTCGCGAAGCATGGGAATCGATCCGTCTCGAGCCGCTGCGGGAGTGCGGACCTGTTCGAAACACTCGGCGTCAACATCACCGCCGAGCCTGCGGTTGTCGAGCGCTGCCTGGACGAAGCTGGCATCGCCTTCTTCTTCGCGCCGACCTTTCATCCGTCGATGCGGCACGCGGCACCGACCCGCCGGGAACTCGGGATCCGCACCGCTTTCAACCTTCTCGGCCCGTTGACCAATCCGGCCGGCGCCTCGCGACAGCTTGTCGGCGTCCCGCGCCCGGAGCTCACCGAGCTGGTGGCGCGTTCGCTGGCCCTGCTCGGAGCAGACCGGGCATGGGTCGTCCACGGCGCGGACGGGTTGGATGAGATTTCGACGACCGGATACACCAAGGTGTCGGAGTGCCGCGGTGGATCGGTGAACACCTTCTACGTCCATCCGTCGGACTTTCAGCTCCCGAAGGCTGCGCCCGAGGCGCTGCGTGGCGGCGAAGCGGGCGAGAACGCCGAGATCGCGAAGCGGATCCTCGCCGGTGAGCGCGGGTCCGCACGCGACATCGTCCTGTTGAACGCCGGGGTGTCGCTGCTCATCGCCGAGCGGGTTGCCACGGTGCCGGAAGGGGTGGAGCGTTCGGCCGAAGCGATCGACAGTGGCGCGGCGTCTGCCGTCCTCGAGCGGCTCGTGGCCGTCTCGAACGCCGGGAGCATGGTGCAGTGACGTCCACCCAGGCGCCGGATCTGCTGGCGACGATTGTCGCGGCGGCGAGGACGGCAGCGGCCGATCGCGAGCGGGTGCGTCCGTTGGAACGTCTCATCGCCGAGCAGGCGCATCGTCCGTCTGGCGCTGCGTTCGCGGCGGCGCTGCGCGCGGGGCCCGCACCCCGGATCATTGCGGAGTGCAAACGGCGCTCGCCGTCCAAAGGCGTCCTGCGGCGGGACTACGATCCTGCCGCTCACGCTCGTGCGTATGCCGCGGCGGGCGCCGCGGCGATCTCGGTGCTCACCGAACCGACATTCTTCGACGGCGATTTGTCCCATCTCGCCGCGGTTCGGGCCGCGGTGTCGACGCCGCTGCTGCGGAAGGACTTCATCGTCACGGAGTACCAGGTCCACGAGGCGGCGGTGTACGGAGCGGATGCCGTACTCTTGATCGCTGCGGCACTCGACCAGCCACAGCTTCGCGACTTGCGCGAGCAGGCGGCGTCTCTAGGGCTGGCATCTCTGGTCGAGGTGCACACGGCGGCGGAACTCGAGTCGGCCCTGGCGTCTGGCGCGGAGATCGTCGGCGTCAACAGCCGCAATCTTCGAACGCTCTCAGTCGACATGGAGGTCGCGGCAGCCCTTGCGGCCTCCATTCCAAAGAACGTGATCTCCGTTGCCGAGAGCGGAATTCGTTCGGGCGACGACATTCGCCGGTTCTCTCAGCTCGGATTTGATGCTTTCCTTGTTGGTGAGCGACTCATCACCCAGCCGGATCCCGGCGCCGCGCTGGAGGCGCTGCGAGCCTCATGACCCTCGTCAAGATTTGTGGCATCACGCGTTTGGAAGATGCGCAGCTGGCGGTCGAGCTCGGGGCGTCCGCTCTCGGGTTCGTATTCTGGCCCGACAGCCCGCGTTACATCCCGCCGTCCCGCGCCGCCGATATCATCGCGGCGCTGCCGCCGCGCATCGCGTCGGTTGGGGTGTTTGTCGACCAGACCCGGAACTTCGTCTGGAATGCGGCAGAGCAGGCGGGCCTGACGGCGCTTCAATTGCACGGGAGTGAGAGCCCGTCCTTCGCGGCTGCCTTGCCCAGGCCGGTCATCAAGGCCGTTCCCGTCGGAGAGGACTTTTCGCTCGAGGCGGTGATGGAGATTCCGAAGACGATCACCGTGTTGCTCGACGCACACGACCCGATCAGGCGCGGCGGCACCGGTGTCACGATCGACTGGAGCGTCGCGGCGTCCGTCGCCTGGCGTCGTCCGATCTTCCTGTCGGGCGGCTTGAACCCGGGCAACATCCAGGAGGCGATCGCGCGGGTGAATCCGCACGCCGTCGATATCTCGTCCGGGGTCGAATCTGCTCCCGGCATAAAGGATCCCGTGAAACTGCGTGCCCTGTTCGATGCGATTGCCGCGAGCGAGAAGGACGGAGTCAGCAATGGCCGTTGAGCCTCGTCCATCCTTTGGCAAACGGGACCCGGACGCGCGCGGCTACTTCGGTGCTTTCGGCGGACGCTTCGTGCCCGAGACACTCGTCGCCCCCGTTCAGGAACTCGAGCGTGCCTACTTCGCAGCGCCCCAGGACGAAACGTTCAAGCGGGAACTCGTTCGACTGCTGCGCGATTACGTCGGGCGCGCGACGCCTCTCTACGAAGCGGCGCGGTTGTC
>JACDDJ010000344.1 GCA_013817065.1 Acidobacteriota bacterium | reverse complement strand
AGGCAGCGATCCCATCGTGAATCGAACGCACATGAACGCATTGGACATGGAATCGCCTCGCAGTACTCCACTTCCGCGCTCGACGCCGCCCAGTTGCCGCCGAGGTCAAGCATCTGGCCACGACCATCGTGGCGGCGCAGCTGCTCGCGCTGTTCGCGAACGCGCAGGGTGATGGCGCGCCCGCGACGCCATCGCCGGCTTGCGCCCGTCGTACGGGCGCTGGCTGGAGGCGAGCCTGCGTCATCTCGAACGCCGGCCCGCGCTCGGGGCCGACGCGCAGGGTTGCCGTTTCGTCGCGGTCGCGGGGCTGGATGCGCTGTGGCGGGCGTGGGACGAGGCGGTGACCGCGTGGGCCGGCAATGAGCCCGCGCTATCTGGTCCTGATCGAAGCCTGTTTGCGCAACCTGCCGGACATCCTGACTGGTACCGTGCCCGCGAGCCGTACAGGCGGCGAAAGTACTCATCATGTCGGTTGCCAGCCGTCAACAGAAATGGCTGTGTCAGTCGAAGCCGTCGACCGCGGCTGGTCTGGCGCAGCTGGCCCAGTCGCTGGCAGATGGGACGCTGCGGCCTCATCGATCGTCGCTACCCGCTGGAGCGCGTCGCCTGCGCCATCCGCCACGTCGAGCAGGGCCATGCGTGCGGCAAGGTAGTGATCGAGTTTTGAGGCGCCCTCGCGCCCTGTGGGAGCACGCGCAGAGATGGACTTGCGTGACGGGTTGCGCAATACGCAAAATTCTGTGGCATGATCGTGAAAACCAATGTCAGCGATAACATTGCATGGCATCGGAGACAATTGGTCGCGGCTCCCGGGGGGGAGGCTATGGACAAGGGGAGGAAACGAGCACGACGACGCCAATGCTGTTTGTGATTGGCGCCTCGCTCTGCACGGCCGCCGAAGATGATGGGTTCGGGCTGGTACTGAGCAGTGGACCAAAGGGGAGAGGTTCCCGTGCGCGGCGAGGGTCGATAACGCGCCGGTGCGAGGTCGGGGTTGCCGCCGCAGGTCGGGGGCAGCGGCCGACGCTCGACAGCTTCATCCGGGTATACACGCTCCGTACTTTGGACCTGCCTGGGCCGGACCACCGAATGTCTGCCACGCGAGGGTTCGCGTAGGCGCCGGTTGATTGCGGATGAGGGGACCGGAAGCTCCGGAAAAACGGAATGAAACAACGCAGGGATTGTTGAGTGATGATGGACCACGAGACGTTGCAAGAACGGGCCGAAGCACTTCGGACCTGCCTGGCCGCGCCGCCGAATGTCTGCCACGCGAGGGTTCGTGTAGGCTCGCGGGTGCCTCTGGGTGTCGAACTCAGAGATGTGGTGGACGAGATCTACAAGGCGCACGAGACCTGAATGAAGACCGTATGTCTCCCAGGCACGCGCGCGCGCACGAACCGGGCTGTCGCCCACACCCGCTACAGGCGCGATCGATGAAGTCGGTGGCGATTTCCCTGCTGGCCCTCGGGGTGGCCTTCGGTGCCTGTGCGCAGACGCAGAAGGCCGAGCCTGCGCCCGATCCGGGTAGCGATCTCCTCGAAGGCGTCCTTATCGATCCGCCCGCCGAGACGCAGGCGGGCGCACCGGACGCGCGCGGCGACGAGGTCTCCGACGCGTTGCCGCCGGAGCAGGGCAGCGATTTTCTCGAAGGCGTCGTTATCGACCCGCCCGCCGAGACGCAGGCGGGTGCACCGGACGCGCGCGGCGACGAGGTCTCCGACGGGTTGCCGCCGGAGCAGGGTAGCGATCTCCTCGAAGGCGTCCTTATCGATCCGCCCGCCGAGACGCAGGCGGGCGCACCGGACGCGCGCGGCGACGAGGTCTCCGACGCGTTGCCGCCGGAGCAGGGCAGCGATTTTCTCGAAGGCGTCGTTATCGACCCGCCCGCCGAGACGCAGGCGGGCGCACCGGAGGCGCGCGGCGACGAGGTCTCCGACGGGTTGCCGCCGGAGCAGGGCAGCGATTTCCTCGACGGCGTCGTTATCGACCCGCCCGGCGAGACGCAGGCGGCCGCACCGGAGGCGCGCGGCGACGAGGTCTCCGACGGGTTGCCGCCGGAGCAGGGCAGCGATTTCCTCGACGGCGTCGTTATCGACCCGCCCGCCGAGACGCAGGCGGCCGCAGCGGAGGCGCGCGGCGACGAGGTCTCCGACGGGTTGCCGCCGGAGCAGGGCAGCGATTTTCTCGAAGGCGTCGTTATCGACCCGCCCGCCGAGACGCAGACGGCCGCACCGGACGCGCGCGGCGACGAGGTCTCCGACGCGTTGCCGCCGGAGCAGGGCAGCGACACGACGGTCGACCTTGACGAGCCCGACGGACCGGTATCGGCGACTGAGGACGGCGAGAACCCGACCGGGCGCACCGGGGACGACGACGGCATGCTCGCGGCCTGGCTGGAACCACTGCGCACCAGCCTGCAGCACGAAACCTCGTACAAGTTCGCCTCGCCGAAGCGGGTGGTGAACAACCGGTCGTCTGTCCGGCTGGAATATTCGAAGCCCTTGATCAGCAATCTGTATCTCCGCCTGGATACGAAGCTCAATCTGCACTGGAGCAACGATCACCGCGCCAAGGCAAGGGACGAGGATCTTTTTCGCGAACTGGTCACGCGCGAAGCCTATCTGCAGAGCAGCTTCGGCGATACCAGCGTGCGGCTGGGCTATCAGATCCTGCCGTGGGGCGTGTCCGAGGGTGGCGCGATCACCGATGAGATCAGCCCGCGCAACAGCTCCGAATTCTTCTTCATCTCGCTGGAGGAATCGCGGATCGGACAGCCGATGCTCACGGCGGACCACTTCGGCGGGAGGGGGCAGTGGACCGCGTTCTTCGTGCCGCTGCCGGCCTACAACAAGTACCCGGACAGCGGCTCCGAGTACGATATCGCAGGTGCCTTCGAGAAGAACGAGCCCGACGACAGCTGGGGCGACCCCGACACATACGAATACGGCGTGCGCTGGAAGCGCACGTTCGGCAAAAGCGACCTCAGCCTGATGGTCGCCTCGCTGATCGACAACGATTACCTGGTGCGCCAGCAGCGCTTCCAGATGTACGGCTTCGCCGCAAATATCGCGAAGGAGAACTTCCTGCTCCGGGCCGAAGTCGCGCTGAAACAGCCGCGCGCGTATTTCGCGCGTCCGGCCGGCAGCAGCGACCTGTCGATCGTCGAGAGCGACCAGTTCGACTCGAGCTTCGGCTTCGATTATTCACCGGGTGGCCGGGCGCTTATCTACAGCGCCGAAGTCGTCTGGAGCCGTCTGCTCGACTGGCGTAGCCACATCGTGGGACGCGAGCGGGACCAATACTCGCTGGTGGGCTTGGTGAGCAACCGCTTCCTCAACGACGACCTGACCCTGAGTTGGCTCGCCATTCATACCAGGCCGTACACCAGCTTCCAGCACAAGTTCCTCAGTTCCTACCTGATCGACGACAACTCCACGGTCTATTTCGAATTGTTCTATCCTGACGAACGGGACGAACGTAGTGGGACCTGGCCGTATCGCGACCAGAAGCAGTTCGTCATCCGATATCGATATCAATTCTAGCGACCGCGGGATGGATCCCATGCAGATGACTGTTGAAGACGTATCGAAAAAAATCCTGTCGAAGGAGATGGACAGGCAGGACGCCATGCGCCTGTTCCAGTCGCTGGACAAGGAGTCGCAGTTGCAGGTGCTGGCGACCCTCCGCCGTGCGGACGGCATTACCCCGGCGCACGGCGGCAATGGCGCGGTGCGGCCGCTGAAGACGCTCGACCAGCGCGACCTCACCGACGAGCACCGCGCCTGGATCGCCGCGCTCGTCGGGAAGTACGACCGCTTCGTGCCCAAGTCCAAGGCCAATGTTCTCGAACATCAGGTCCACTTCGTCGACCAGCACCGCGCCTTCCACCTGATCAAGGATCTGAAGAAGCTCCACTTCCAGATCACCTACACCAAGGCCAAAGGCGCCTACGTCCACGACGCCGACGGCAACAGGTACATCGACATCTCCGGCGACATGGGCGTGAACCTGTTCGGGCACCGCGCACCCTTCTTGATCGACGCGGTCAAGCACAGCCTGGACCAGGGCATCCCGCTGGTCGGCTATTCCGACATGATCTTTCGGGCCTGCAAGTTGTTCTGCGAGATCACCGGCCACGAACGCGCGCTGTTCACGCAATCGGGCACCGAGGCGGTGATGTTCGCGGTACGCATCGCGCGCGCGGCAACCGGCCGCAAGAAGATCGTTCTTTTCCACGGCAGCTATCACGGCCTCTCGGATGCGGTGGCGACCACCAAGGACCTCGCCGGCAACAGCTTCCCGATGTCGCCGGGCATCCTGCAGGACTTCGCCGACCAGATCATCGTGCTGGACTACGGCGACATGGCGTCGCTTGACACGATCGAGCAGCGCGCCGGCGAGATCGCCACCGTGCTGGTCGAGCCGGTGCAATCGCGCCATCCTTACAGGAAGCCAGTGGAATTCCTCAAGGCGCTTCGCCTACTGACGATCGAGAAGAACATCCCGCTGATCTTCGACGAGGTGATCACCGGTTTCCGCGTCTGCCCGCAGGGCGCGCAGGGCCGCTTCGGCATCCAGGCCGACATGGCCACCTACGGCGAGATTCCCGGCGGCGGCCTGCCCACGGGCGTCATCGCAGGTGCGGCGAAATACATGGACCTGATCGATGGCGGCACTTGGCGGTTCGACGACGACAGCATGCCGAGCTCCAAGCGCACAGGCATGGCCGGTACCCATTCGCAGAACCCGCTGAAGATCGCTGCCGCTCTGGCCGTCCTGGGAGAAATCAAAAAGCGCTGCGGCGATGGCGTGCAGTCGTGCGACGGCTGCACCTGCTTCCAGCGCACCCTCAACGAAAAGACCACGCGGCTGGCCGACACGCTGAATGCGTTCTTCGGCGAAGAGCGCCTGCCGGTGGTCATCGACACCTTCGGTTCGTTGTTCCGCTTCCGCTTCGTCGACAGCAACTGGGGGGTGACCGAAGCGCTGTTCTTCATCCTGCTGCGCATGGAAGGCGTGGAGACCAACATCCAGGGCAACTGTTTCCTGACCACGGCCCACACGGACGAGGACATCGACGCGGTGACCGCCGGCGTGAAGGCGAGCATGTCGAACCTGAAGCGCAGCGGGTTCTTCCGCGAACCCGATGAGAAACCGATGCAGGACACCGCGCCGCTGCCCGAAACCACGGCACTCGCGCCTCCGCAGTCCGGCAACGCGTCGCGCCCCAACGAAATGGAGCGCTTGAAGGCGCTGCTCGCCGCCGACCTCGCGTTGGCAGAAGAATCAGGGAACTTGAGATGAGCGCTGTCGCGGAACCGACATTGTTGGACACGATCGCGGGAACGGTCGCGTCCACCCTGAAAATCCCGGTCGGTCGGCTGGACGTCGACGCTGACTTCGATTCGTTCGGCATGGACTCGATCATCGCGATCGAGCTGATGACGAACCTGAGCAAACAGCTCAAGGTGTCGATCACGCCGGCGCAGATGACGGCGGTCAACTCGATCCGCGAGCTGGCCGCCCTCATCGGCAGTTCGATGAAC
>JACDDJ010000343.1 GCA_013817065.1 Acidobacteriota bacterium | reverse complement strand
GGTCTTGGATCCGTTGAGGATCCAGCTGCCATCGGCCTGCTTCGCGGCGACGGTGCGCATGCCGGCCGCGTCGCTGCCGGCGCTGGCTTCGGTCAGCCCCCACGCGCCCAGCACCTCGCCCGCAACCAGCCGCGGCAGATACGTCTGCTTCTGCGCGTCGGTGCCAAACATGGCGATGTGAGCGGTGCACAGGCCGTTGTGCGCCGCGACCGATAACGCGATCGCCGGGCAGACGCGTGCCAGTTCCTCGATGCAGATGCAGTAATCGACCGCCGACATCCCGGACCCGCCGACCGCCTCGTCGAACTGGATCCCCATCAGTCCCAGCGCGGCGAGCTTCGGCAGCAGTTCCATCGGGAAGTGCTGGGCCTCGTCCCACTCCATGACGTGGGGCCGCATCTCCGTTTCGGCGAACTCGCGCACCGTGCGGCGCAGCAGTTCCTGTTCCTCGGTCGGCCGGAAGTCCATCCCTCAGAATTTATCACGGAGGAACTGACGCAGAGGCGGTTGAACTGACGCCGAAGGTGCGGTCGCGCTTCGCAGAGGGTGCGGTCAAACTGACGCCGAGGGTGCGGGCGGACTCACGCCGAGGGTGCGGTCGCACTTCGTAGAGGTGCGGTCCGACTGACGCTGAGGGTGCGGGCAGACTCACGCTGAGAGTGCGGGGACGCTGACGATTGGGTGCGGTCACGCTACGCCGAGGGTGCCGGGTTCTGACGTATCCTCGACTGATGCGACTCAAACTTGTGCTGCCGGCGGTGCTGACGCTGGCCTTGTGCCTTCCTGCAACGGCCTCTGCGGACATCACCGCGTTCTTCGGGGTCAATCCAACCCCGAGTAACCGGGTCCTGACCGGCTTCTCCGGCGGGATTGGACTGCTGATCGTGGCTTTCGAGTTCGAATATGCGAACACGGTCCAGGATCTCGACCAGCTCGCGCCCGGGTTGAAAACCTACATGCTGAACGGGCTGCTGCAAACGCCGGTGCCGATCGCCGGGATGCAGTTCTACGCCACCGGTGGAGGTGGTATCTTCCGTGAAAGCCTCGAGGAGCTCACCGAGACGAACGTCGGCTGGAATATTGGAGGCGGCGTCAAGATGAACTTAGCCGGTCCGCTGCGGCTGCGTCTGGACTACCGGATCTTCACTCTTGTGGGCGAGGACGTGCGCCATTCGAAGCCCCAGCGCTTCTACGCGGGACTGAATCTCAAGTTCTAACCGATGAGCGTGCGGGGCACTGACGCAGAGGTGCAGGGAACTCACATTGAAGTGAAAAATGAAGGTGCCGGCACCTCGAGTGAGGCACCGGCACCCTCATGATTCTCCCGGCACCGCTAGCGAAGCTGCGGCACCCTCAGCGTCAGTTCCCTAGATCCCGCCGCCGAGGGGCGTCAGGTTCAGCCGGTTCGGACCAGCCGCGAAAGCTCCAGCCCAGCGCTTGAAGGCTTCGACGTTCGCTGGATCCCGCTGTTGGTCGGGGGTCAGCGACTTGTTGATCAGCATGAAGAAGTCGTATTCGGTGTTGACTACAGCCGGGTCCACGATCACGACATACAGGGCGTTGGGGCCCATTGGTTCTGACGCCTTGTAGAACTTGAACGCTGTCGCGGCCGCCTTCAGAGTCTCGTCGGTCGACGCTGCTAGGCTGGATTTCAGCTTGGCGGCCATCTCCTCGAATGCGGCGGTCTGATCGGGCTTGATCGGGACCAGCAGCAACCCGGCCTGACCGGTGAACGTCATCTTCGGCGCGGTTGGCTGCTCCGGCGCCGCGGGAGCAGCCGTCACCGGGGGCTGCTGCACGGGCGGATCCTGGGCAAAGACGGCCGCCGGCAGCAGGGCCAGCGCTAAAGCACTCACAATTACGCGACGCATCCAAATCCTCCTTGGTCGAACAGCAACGATCGACACTTTAGCGTACCCGGCTTCCAAAGTTCGAGGTGTGTACCCCGGGACCTCGCATTCGTCCCTAAACGAACACCTGCATGATCTCATTGGCAACTAGCATGCCGTCTCGGCTGAGGCACAATCTCGCGCCCTCAACCCTCACCAGTCCGGCGGCCACGAACGGCTGCAGGGCGTCGCCGTATTGACTCCAGACATCCACGCCATATCGGGCATGAATGGCCTGCATATCGAGACCTTCGGTCAGGCGGATGCCGGTGAACAGCGCATCCTCCAGTTGCTCGCGCGGCGCCATCTCGCGTCGTTCCGCCACCAGCCCCAGGGCGAGGGTCCGGCGCGGGGCACTCAACTGTGAAATGTAATCCTCAGTGGACGAGACATTCCTCCACCGGACACCTCGGCGGGTGGAGTGCGCACCGCATCCGAGCCCCAGCCACTCACCATCCTGCCAGTACTTCAGATTGTGACGAGAGGTCTTACCGGGGCGGCTCACATTTGAGATCTCGTACTGGGCGTAGCCGGCGGCGTCGAGACGCTCAAGGCTCCACAAGTACATCTCCGCCGCGTCATCATCCGGCGCCAGAGCCCACCCGGCCCGGGCCATGTCTTCCTTCAACGGGGCGTTGGGATAGAGCTCCAGCAGATACAACGAGGCGTGCTCCGGCCCGACGTCGATCAACGCCTCGACGTTCGACTGCCAGTCGGCGCGCGTCTGTTGCGGCAGCCACATCATCAGGTCGAGGCTGATGTTCGCGATCCCGCCGCGCCGCGCCTCGCCGACCGCTTCGCGCGCCCGGTCGGCCGAGTGCAGCCGTCCGAGCCGACGCAGTTCGTCCTCACGAAAAGATTGGACCCCGAAACTCACACGATTGATCCCGGCAGCGCGGAAACCCTCCATCACGGCCGTCGAGGATGTCTCGGGGTTGGTCTCGAGGGTGATCTCTGCGTCCGGCGAAAGGTCGAAGCTGTCGCGGCACGCGTTTATCAGCCGGCCGATTTCAGCTGGTGACAGCAACGACGGCGTGCCGCCGCCAAAGAAGATGGTGTCGGCTGGCGATCCGTCACCCGAGAGCCGGATCTCCCGTTCAAGCGCGACGACGTAGCGCTCCTTCTGTTCGGCATTGAACAGACCCCGGTTGAAGTTGCAGTAGTTGCAGATCGAGGCGCAGAACGGAATGTGAAGGTAGAGCCCGAGCACGTGCAGTTTGGACGTTGGGAGTTGGAAATTGGGCGTTGGGAGTCCACGTGAGGCCGCGAAGCGGACTAACTTCCCGCTTTCCCGCCGGTCCAGCCGAGATCGGCTTTCCCTGGCGTCGGGGCTTTCAGCTGCGCGCGGACTGGTTTCGACGTCGTCCGCGCCGGTAAGGTGCGGCGATTGGGCTTCATCTTCCACATCGCGAGAAGGTCATCGACTCCGCCGTTGGGCGGGAGGTGACGGAAGTCGGCGCCGTCGAACTCGAGGAACTCGCACATCTCGTGCAGCCGGGAGTGGATCCGGAAGCCGATGCGCGCCTTCAGGCTGTCGGGATCGCTGTCGTCCGGCGTGTCGTCGTAATTCGACGTGAAGATCGTGTGCCGGCGCTCGTTGTAGCGCGTGTTCACGATCAGGTTCATCGTCTCCTCAACCCATTCGGAGGTCTTCTCGGACCCGAGATCATCGAGGACGAGGAGATCCGCCTCCATCACCGGCCGCAGGACATCCATCTCCGCCGTTTTGACAGTGGGATTGTACGTGCTTCGGATCACGCGCAGCAGGTCGCGGGTGTCGTAGAACAGCCCGCGTGCCCCGCGCGTCAAAATGACACGACGTAACACAGCCACCGCGAGGTGCGTCTTGCCGATACCTGGAGGACCGATCAGGCATAGCCCCTTACCGATCGACGGGAACTCTTCAGCGAAGCGCTTCGCGAGACGCACCGCGCCAAGGAGCTTTTCGTTGGGATAGGTGACGAAGCTCTCGATCTCGCAGCGCCGATAGCGCGGCGGTATGCGCGCTTCGTCGAGCAGGCGCACCGTCATTCCCTCGCGCCAGCAATCGCATCGCTCGACGCGACGCGCGCCGTTCATCTCAACCGGCTTCCACCCGGTGTCATCGCATAAAGAGCACATGGGACGGAGGTCATTCTAGCACTCCGTCCTGATTGACGATTGACGATTGCGGATTGCGATTGGCGAATGTCGATTGCGAATGGCGTTGACGACTCGAGATTGGAAGTTGGGACTTGGGATTTGGAAGTTGACGTGAACGGCGCGTGACAGCAGGTGCCCAGTCAGTCCTTGGGCACCTGCTCATCGAGCGGCGTCGGTTCTGTAGTCGTAGTCGGAGCAGCTCTGACCAGGTCGGCCGGTGACGATTTCACGAGTGCCGTGGTCAGGCGCTGTTCCCAATCGCCGATGCCGCGCGAGAGCTCACGCTTCACGTAGTCCATGAACTCGTTGACTTCGTGCTGCATCGCCTCGATTTTGCCGCGCATGTTCAGGATGATTTCGACGCCGGCGAGATTGACGCCAAGGTCGCGCGTGAGGGAGAGAATGGTTTCGAGGCGCTCGAGGTCCTCTTCCGAGTAGAGCCGGGTGTTGCCCTCTGTCCGCGACGGCTTCAGTAGTCCTTCACGCTCGTACAACCGCAACGTCTGCGGGTGGATGTTGTACTTCTGCGCCACCGCGCTGATCATGTAGTACGCCTTGCCGCCGCGCTTCGTGACCATTGGTTGTCAGCCTTCCGCCTGCAACTGTTTGACGAGCTCCTGCCGAACATCTCCCTGGTGCAGACGGGCGAACTCCCGCATCAACTCCTTCGAACGCTCATCGAGCATGGCCGGCAAGGTGACTCGAACCTCCGCCCACAGATCGCCTCGGCCCCCGGAGATCGTGACCGCGCCCCGCCCGCTGATGCGGAAGCGCTGGCCGCCCTGCGTTCCCGGAGGAACCCGAAGCTTCACCGGACCATCGAAGGACGGCAGCTCCACGCGCGTTCCCAACGCTGCTTCATGAACCGCGATCGGCACCACCATGTGCAGGTCGGCGCCTTCACGGCGCAAGACGCGATGTGGCCGAACGTGCACGTCGACGTAGAGGTCACCAGGCCGTCCACCGCGGGCGCCTGCATGGCCACGCTCGGCAACCCGCAGCCGCGTTCCGTCGCCGAGCCCCGCCGGCACGCGCACCGGGACGCTATCGCTTCGGACCACCCGGCCGTGGCCGCCGCAGACCGCACAGCTTAGGTGGCGCTCGCGGCCCGTGCCGCCACAGCCGGTGCACGCCTTCGTAAAGACCATGTGGCCGCGCGCCCAGCGCACGTTGCCACTGCCGTGGCACTGTCGGCAACGCGCCTCCGCCGTGCGCAGCTGCCCTGCGCCGGTGCAGGTTGCGCACGGTACCTGGCGCGTCACCGTCACCAGGCGTTCGGATCCGCGCATCGACTCGTCAAACGATAGCGAGACCGAGGCGTGAAGATCCGCACCGGCCTCACGCTCACCACGGTCGACTTTCGGCACCGGGTGAAGCGCCTCGGCAAAGAGCTCACTGAAGGTTGCCGCCTGGGTGCCCTGGGCCGCGACCGAGAAATCGAATCCCGCGAACTCGAATGTGCGCTCGCCGCCCGGCTTCTGTACACCGGCATCGTCGTAGCGCCGCCGACGATCCGCG
>JACDDJ010000342.1 GCA_013817065.1 Acidobacteriota bacterium | reverse complement strand
GTCCGGTTTGTCGACCAGCACCTGTCGATCGAAGCGACCGGGGCGGAGCAGGGCAGGATCCAGCACTTCCGGACGGTTGGTGGCGCCCATGATGATGACGCCCTTGCGCGCATCGAAGCCGTCCATCTCGGCCAGCAGCTGGTTCAACGTCTGCTCGCGCTCCTCGTGACTGCCCATCGGCGACTGCACGCGGGCCTTGCCCAGCGCGTCCAGCTCGTCGATGAAGACGATGCACGGGGCCTTGGCATCGGCTTGTGCGAACAGATCACGGACGCGTGATGCGCCGACGCCGACGAACATCTCCACGAACTCGGACCCGCTCAGGCTGAAGAACGGGACCTTCGCCTCGCCGGCCACCGCACGGGCGAGCAGCGTCTTGCCGGTGCCTGGAGGGCCGACGAGCAGGACCCCCTTCGGAATGCGGCCCCCAATCGACGTGTACTTCTTCGGCGTCTTGAGGAACTCGACGATCTCCTTCAGTTCCTCTTCGGCTTCGTCGACGCCGGCGACATCGCCGAAGCGCACCGTGACGTCATCGTCGGCGTAGACCTTGGCCTTGCTGCGTCCAAACGACATCACGCCGCCTTCGGCGCCGCCCATGCGCCGAAAGAAGAACGTCCACAGCGCCACGAAGAAGAGCACCGGGATCACCCAGCCGAGGACCTCGCCGATCCACCGACTCGCGATCTCTCCCCGGTGGACGACACTGTTGCGCTCGAGCTCCTCGACCAGCTTCGGATCCTCGATCCGCACCGCGTTGAACGGCTTGGCCTGGCCCGCCTGGTCGGGCTTCAGGAGGCCGCGGACGGCCTCCGGCCCCACGGTAACTTCCTGCACGCGACCGGCGCGGACGTGCTCCTTGAACTGGCTGTAGCTGATGGTCTCGCCAGCGGTGGCCGAGAAGAACACCGCCTGCCCGAACGCGAGCAGCATCATGAACCCAAGTACGTACCAGATGGTCATGGCGGGGCTCGGACGCGACGGCAATCGTCGCTCCTGTCCCGGGCGCTTGCCGCGCGGATTCGGAGGTGTCGTTTCGTCGGCCAATCAGCTCACCGCCGCCGTGTCACGCGCAGCCTCGAACTGAAGCTCGCCGCCCGGCGCATCGATCCTGACCGTATCACCTTCACGGAAGTCACCATTGAGCACGCGCATCGCGAGCGGGTCCAGCACCGAACGCTGGATCGTGCGCTTCAGCGGCCGCGCGCCGTAGGTCGGATCGTAACCTTCCGCAATGAGCCGGTCTTTGGCGCGATCGGTCAGCTCGATGTGGATCTTGCGACCCTCGAGCCGCTTGGCCAGGCCTTGCAACTGGATGTCGATGATCGTGCGCATCTCGGCGCGGCTGAGCGCGTGGAAGATGATGATCTCGTCGAGCCGGTTGATGAACTCCGGACGGAAGTGTTCGCGCAGCGCCTCCATCACCTGGCGTTTGACGTTACCGTCCACCGTCGTCGTGCCGGCGGCGACCTGCTCGGCGATGTAGTGGCTGCCGACGTTGGACGTCATGATCACGACGGTGTTCTTGAAGTCGACCGTCCTTCCCTTGCCGTCGGTGAGCCGCCCATCATCGAGCAGCTGCAGCATGACGTTGAGCACTTCGGGGTGCGCCTTCTCGATCTCGTCGAAGAGGACGACAGAGTAGGGTCGTCGCCGCACCGCTTCGGTGAGCTGGCCGGACTCCTCGTAGCCAACGTATCCGGGCGGCGCGCCAATCAGGCGCGACACGGTGTGCTTCTCCTGGTACTCCGACATGTCGATGCGGATCATCGAGTGCTCGTCGTCGAACATGAACTCCGCGAGTGCGCGGGCGAGCTCGGTCTTGCCGACGCCGGTCGGGCCTAAGAAGATGAAGCTGCCGAGTGGCCGGTTCGGGTCCTGCAGCCCCGCACGCGCACGGCGGATGGCGTTGGCCACCGCACGGATCGCCTCCTCCTGTCCGACGACCCGGTTATGGAGGCGTTCCTCCATCTTGAGCAGCTTCTGGACCTCGCCTTCGACCAGCCGGCTGACCGGAATGTGCGTCCACCGGCTCACCACCTCCGCGATGTCTTCCTCGTCGACTTCCTCCTTCAGCATGCGCTGACCCTGCTGCAGTTCGGCCAGCGTCGCCTCGTGCTCCTGGATCTGGCGCTCCATCTGCGGGATACGTCCGTACTGGAGCTCGGATGCCTTGGCGTAGTCGCCGGCCTGCTGCGCGCGCTGCATTTCGAGGCGTACCTGCTCGAGATCCTCTTTCACTTTGCGTCCGGCCTGGATCAGTTCTTTCTCCTGCTGCCAGTGCGACGAGAGCCGATCGTTCTCCTCCTTGAGATCCGCCAGCTCCTGCTCCAGCTTCTCGAGGCGTTCCTTCGAGGCGCGGTCTGATTCCTTGCGCAGTGCCTCGCGCTCGATTTCGAGCTGCATCATGCGCCGCGCCACTTCGTCCAGCTCCGCGGGCATCGAGTCGATCTCCATGCGCAGCCGCGAGGCCGCCTCGTCGACCAGGTCGATCGCCTTGTCGGGAAGGAAGCGATCCGAAATGTAGCGATGCGACAACACCGCCGCGGCGACCAGCGCCGAATCCTTGAACCGCACGCCGTGATGGATCTCGTAGCGTTCGCGGAGCCCGCGCAGGATGCTGATCGTGTCTTCGACGGTGGGCTCGCCGACGATGACCGGCTGGAAGCGGCGCTCGAGCGCGGCATCCTTCTCGATGTGCTTGCGGTACTCGTCAAGCGTTGTCGCGCCGACGGTGTGCAGTTCGCCGCGAGCCAGCATCGGCTTGAGCATGTTCGAGGCGTCCATCGCGCCCTCGGCCGCGCCCGCGCCCACCACCGTATGCAGCTCGTCGATGAACAGGATGATCTGTCCCGCCGCGTCCGCCACTTCCTTCAGCACGGCCTTGAGTCGCTCCTCGAACTCGCCGCGGTACTTCGCGCCGGCTATGAGCGCACCCATGTCGAGCGCGACGATCCGCTTCTTCTTCAGTCCTTCGGGGACGTCCTGCCGAATGATCCGCTGGGCGAGGCCTTCGACGACAGCGGTCTTGCCGACGCCGGGTTCGCCGATGAGCACAGGATTGTTCTTGGTGCGTCGTGACAGCACCTGGATCACGCGCCGGATCTCGTCGTCGCGACCGATGACCGGGTCGAGCTTGCCCTTGCGCGCGAGCTCGGTGAGATCGCGTCCATAGCGCTCGAGCGATTCGTAGGTGGCCTCGGGGTTCTGCGAGGTGACTCGCTGCGAGCCGCGGACGGCGGTGAGCGCCTGGAGGATCGCGTCGCGCGTGATCCGCTGCTGCTGCAGCAGTCGGCCGGCGGGGGAGTGGCCGCTCTCGCTGGCGATCGCGACAAACAGATGCTCGGTGCTGACGTACTCGTCCTTCAGCCGTTCGGCCTCCGCTTCGGCCTCGTTCGTGACCTGGCGCAGGCGCGCCGACAGCGACGGCTGCGAGCCGCCGTGTGCGCGCGGGGCACGCCCCAGCTCGCTTCGGACGGCGGTCGTCAGTGCCGCCGGATCCGCATTCATCTTGCGGACGATCGACGGGACGATGCCGTCCCGCTGTTCGAGCAGCGTCAGCAGCACGTGCTCCGGCGTGATCTCCGGATGGCCGTCACGATCGGCCAACTGCTGCGCGCCGACGATCGCTTCCTGTGCCTTCTCGGTGTACTTGTTCAGGTTCATGCTTCACCAGCCAACTAGCGCTCAGCTACTTCTCTCTGTGTCCTGCAACGCTTCCCAGTGTCTGCGTTGATCCCTGGTGACGTTCCTGGGCAACTGAATTTCCGCAAGTGCGTAGAGATCGCCGCGCTGCTCCGGCTTGCCGACGGTCGGCATGCCGTGACCCTTCAATCGGAACACCTGGCCGTTCTGCGTCGTCTCCGGGATTTTGAGGCGAACCGAGCCGGTCATGGTCGGGACGTTGGCCTCGCCGCCGAGGACGGCGGTCGTCACCGGCACCGCCACCTTGGTGCGCAGGTCGCCGCCGTCGCGTTCGAAGACCGCGTGCGGCTTGAGCTTGACGCGAAGATACAGGTCGCCGGCGGACCCGCCGTTGGCGCCGGTTTCTCCTTCGCCGGCGGCGCGGACGCGCGCGCCGTCCTTCACGCCCGCCGGAATCCGCACGTCGACGCTCCGGGCGTGGCCGCTCTGCTTGATCGAGATCCGGCGCGTCGCCCCGTGAAAGGCCTCTTCGAGCGTGAGCTCCACCTCGTGCTCGATGTCGCGCCCTTTCTGCGACCGCGCGCCACGCGATCGCGGCCGCCCCGATTCGCGCTGCGCGCCACCGCCGCCGGCGCCTCCCCCGAAGAACGTCTTGAAGAAGTCGGAGAACGGATCCTCATTGCCGAAGATCTCGTGCATCTCTTCTTCGTTCATGGTCCGGTAGCCGCCACCGCCGCCGCCCATGTTGATCGTCCACGCGCCGCCACCGCCGCCAAACGGGTTGGCGCCGCCGCCGAACGGATTGCCGCCCGGCTGGCCTTGCTGCGCCTGTTCGTACATCCGCCAGTTGGCGCCGAGCTCGTCGTATTTGCGGCGCTTGTCGGGATCCCCGAGCACTTCGTATGCCTCGTTGATCTCCTTGAACCTGGCCTCGGCCGCCTTGTCGCCTGGATTGACGTCCGGGTGGTGCTTGCGGGCGAGCTTGCGGTACGCCTGCTTGAGCTCCTTCTCAGAAGCGTTCTTCGCCACCCCGAGCGTCTGGTAGTAGTCCTTGAATTCCATCAAAGCCCTGCCATCTCGCCAATCCGCTCGATCTCAATAGCGATGCGCCGGCGGGACTCGGGTCGGCCTTCCTTCACCAGCGGACGAATGCGCTGAACCGCCTCGGCAATCTCGAGCAGTCGCTGGACGCCGGCGAGATTGATGCCGGCTTCGTCGACTAAGTGCTTGATCAACCTGAGCCGCTCCAGCTCGTCCTGCGTATAGACCCGCATGCTGCCGACCGTGCGGGTCGGCCGCACCAGCCCCAGCCGCTCGTATTTCCGCAAGGTCTGCGGGTGCATGTCCAACAGTCTCGCAGCCATGCTGATAAAGTAGAGATCGTGTTCAATCATCCCGTCTGCTCCGGCATGCCCCCGCAACGGGCCTGAACCTTGCGTCAGCTCAAAGATAGGTCTTGACACGTGTCGTGTCAACTTCAACCGTAGAGCCGCAGCGGACAGATGGATTTTCAGGTCGCTGATTTAGTCACTATCGGGCTTCTCGTCATCATCGAGGGGCTGCTGAGCGCAGACAACGCTCTCGTGCTGGCGATTCTGGTGCTGGGACTGCCCAAGCACCAGCAACGCAAGGCGCTGCGTTACGGGATCCTCGGCGCGTTTTTCTTCAGGATCCTCGCCATCTTCCTTGCCGTGCACTTGATGCAGGTCGCCTTCATCAAGCTGGTTGGCGCCGGCTACCTGTTCTGGCTTACATACAGCCACTTTTTCGGACGCGACGAAGGGGAGGACCGCAGCACCATCAAGCCGGCGGTCGCCTGGATGGGGCTGTCCCCCTTCTGGGGAACGGTCGCGAAGGTCGAGCTCACCGACATCGTCTTCGCGGTCGACTCGATCCTGGTTGCGGTCGCGATGTCGAAGAAGATCTGGGT
>JACDDJ010000341.1:4173-5576 GCA_013817065.1 Acidobacteriota bacterium | reverse complement strand
AGATACGGCCGGTCGTTGCCGGACCGCGGCCGCCGGACCGCGATCAGCGCGTCACGTTCCGGCACGCTGCGGGTCTCGACAAACAAATTGCTGAAGGCCGGATGCGCGAGGTCCGCGTCGGCCGGCGCGAGCACGACTTCGGCATAGCTGGTGAGATCCAGCCGGCGCGGGGTCGTCCCCAGGTTCGTGACCGACACGCGCCGCAGCTCGGCATCGTCCTCGGGCGAGACGACGATCTCGGTGCGGGTCTCGATCGTGCCGTCGACGCGCCGGAAGACGACACGGTCCGGCGCCATCCTGCATTCGTACTCGTCGGGCTCCGTCGTCGTCGGCAGGTAGGCGGTGGACCAGCAGCCGCCCGACTCGAGATCGCGGACGTAGCAGAACGCCCCCCAGCCGCCGGCCGTGACATCGGGCTGCCAACGCGTCATCGCGAGATGCTGGCGGCGGTTGTAGCCCGCCCCGGCATTGGTGATCATCGCGACGTACGACCCGTTCGACAACAGGTGAGGCCGCGGGCTCTGCGTGTGCGGCGTAGTGTAGACGCGGGCGTAGCCGCCGTGCACGGCACGGACGGACGGGACATGGTCGGCGAGCTCGATCGGCGGATTCTTGAGCGGGACCTGGTGCGGGATGCGCTCCTGCAGCAGCAGGTCGGCGGCCTGCACGCGCGGCTCGGCGTGGAATCGACGCTGCATCGGGAAGTCGTGCAGCGCGTTGTCGAGTGAGACCAGGATCATGCCCTGGTGGTGCGCCATGAAGGTCGGCAGCACGACTCCGCGCGCCGGACCATCGGGGGCGCGACCCGGCGTGAAGTCCATGGCCTCGTAGAACCCATACCGGCCCGAGAGCCCCAGCCTGGTCATCCGCTCGAGGTTGTGGACGACGTCGATGGCGACCAGCGGCGCGGCGAGGATGCTGGCGTAGGGCGCGATCACGAGGTCCTCGGCGAGACCCCGTTTGAGGCCGAGCCCGGGAACGCCGAAGGCGCGGTACTGGTAATTACGATCGAGATCCTGGGCGTTGTAGGCGGATTCGGAGATCCCCCACGGGACCTTCCGGGCCGCGCCGTATTCCATCTGCCGGTCGATGACCGCGCGATAGGTTTCATCGAGGAGCGTGCCGGGATACGCACGCATCACGAGCAGCGGCATGAAGTACTCGAACATCGACGCGCTCCACGAGATCAGCGCGCGGGCGCGCCCGGTTGGCGTCAGCGAGCGCCCGAGACTGAACCAGTGTTCGTGGGAGACCTGCCCGGTCGCGATCGCGACGAAGCTCGCGAGTCGCGCCTCCGAGCCCAGTGCATCGTAAAAGGACGGATCGTACCGGCCGTCGGTCGCGTTGTAGCCGATCGAGAAGAGCCGCCGTCCACGGTCGAAGAGGAAACCGAAGTCCATCTC
>JACDDJ010000341.1:0-4163 GCA_013817065.1 Acidobacteriota bacterium | reverse complement strand
TCGACCAGTTCGTCGGCGATGTCTGCGAGGCGCTCGGCCCGATCGATGACGGCGGTCCGGTCGGCGTCGCTCGCCGACAGGTCGGAGCGGCGCTGGGCGAGGGCGACGGCGACGCGGTCCAGCCACTGGGTCGCGGCGGCGATCTCTGCCTCCCCACCGGCGGCCGAGGCCGCGTCAGCGGTGTTTTGCAGCAGCACCGCCGTCTCGGTGAGGTGTTCATCGATGCGGTCGAACCGCGCCAGCCACTCGTCTTCGCCCGGGGTCGGGGCCGGCTCTGCCAGGGTTGACGCCAGGGCCGCCACCTGCGCCGAAAGCGCGAGGCCGGCGTGCGACTCCCCGACGCCAGTGGCCTTCGTGAGGCACTCCTCGCAGAGACGCACGGCATCGAACATGCCGTCGAAGGCGCGGGGGTCGAACCGCGGTTCCTCGGCCAGCTGCAACAGCCCGCTCCGCGCGGTCAGCAGGTAACCGGCGAGATTGCCGCTGTCGACCGTCGAGATGTAGGCAGGCTGGAGTGCCGCCAGCGTTCGCGTCTCGTACCAGTTGTAGAAGTGCCCTCGGTAACGCTGCAGCCTGAGCAGGGTAGCAAAGGTTGGTTCCAGCCGATCGACGACGCCGGAAGCGCTGATGTAGCCGAAATCGTGGGCCGCGAAGGTCGAGAGGAGCTGCAGGCCGATGTTGGTCGGTGAGGTGCGATGCGCGACCAGGTCGGCGCGGTTCTTCTGCCAGTTGTCTGGAATCAGCCAGTGGTCGGCCGGCGTGAGCAGGTCTTCGAAGAACAGCCACGTGCGGCGCGCGACTCGGCGCAGCTGGGCCCGGTGCTGGTCGCTCACCGGCTGCTTGTTGTCCGGCAGCGGACGGCCCGTGAGGTAGGCGATCGCCGGCGACACCATCCACAGGATGATCAGCGGCAGCGCCAGGAGGAGCCGGGACGGAGCGAGCAGCGCGATCAGCACCAGCGCTGCGAGCGCAATCGCCGGCGCCGCCCACATCGAGCGGAGCACCTGGCGCGGCGTCCGCTTCAGCCCCGCCAGCCGGTCGGCCGTCATCCACTCCAGCAGCCGCTTGCGACTGACGAGCAGGCGCCACGCCGTGCGCGCCACCGCGTCGAGCATCAGCCACGCCTGGTGGGGCAGCAGCATCGCCCACATCAGTGACTGCCGGGTGCTGCCGATAACGTTGACGTGTTCGGCGCGGATGTGCATCCGGATAGGCACGCCGCGAACCCGGCTCGACAGCGACCGGCCGACCTGGGCGTAGGCCGGAAAGGCCACGACCAGCAGCGCCAGGACGGTCCACAGCAGCGCCGATCCCGGCAGAACGGTCCACCCTCCGATCAGCAGCACCATGAGCGACGGCGCCAGCAGACTCCGGCGCAGGTTGTCGAGGATCTTCCAGCGGGCGATGAGCGGCAGCGTGTTCCGCACCGTGCGTCCGGTGGCGTCGGGAACAGTCGGCCACAGCCAGCGGGCGATCTGCCAGTCGCCTCGTGCCCACCGGTGCTGACGCGCGGCGTACGACAGGTAATGCGTCGGGTAGTCATCAACCAGATGGACGTCGGTCGTCAGACCGGCGCGGGCATATGAGCCCTCGAAGAGATCGTGACTGAGCAGCGTGTTCTCAGGGACGCGGTCCGCGAGTGACGCCTCGAAGGCATCCACGTCATAGATGCCCTTCCCGACGTAGCTCCCCTCGTGGAACAGATCCTGGTAGACGTCCGACACCGCGGTCGTATAGGGATCGACGCCGACGTGTCCTGAGAACACCTTCGCAAACACCGACCGGTTGGCGCTGACGAGATCGACGCCGACACGCGGCTGCAGCACGCCGTAGCCTTCGACGACCCGTCCAACCGCGGGGTCGAAGCGCGGCAGGTTCAAGGGATGCGCGAGCGTGCCGACGAGGCGCCGCGCGGCATCGATCGGCAGCTGCGTGTCGGAGTCCAGCGTGATGACGAAGCGAATCGACGCCAGGAGCGAGGCGTCGCCATGCCGCTCGATGAAGGTCGTGTCGGTCCCGCCCCGCAACAGTCGATTGAACTCGACCAGCTTGCCGCGCTTCCGCTCCCATCCCATCCAGCGCCCTTCGCTGGCGTTCCAGCGCCGCCCACGATGGAAGAGAAAGAACCGTCCGTCCCCATAGCGCGCATTCAATGCCTCGACGCCGGCCCGGGCATGCTGCACGATCTCGTCGTCGCCGGATCTGGACTCCTGCGTTGCGTCGCCGAAGTCGGTCAGCAGCCCGAAGTGGAGGTTGTCGTCGCGGTTGCCGAGGAAGCGGACTTCGAGGTCCTCGACCAGGCTGTCGACGCGGGTCGTCGAGTCGAGCATGGCCGGGATGACGACCATCGTCCGCAGCGACGCCGGGATGCCGTTCTTCAGCGCCAGCTTCGGGAGCGGGCGCGGCGGAATCAGCGCCGTCACCAGGAGGTGAATGAAGTTGATGATCAACTCGCTGACCGGGATCAGCACGACGAGCCCGAGGAGCAGGACTTCCAGGCGGGTAGCGCCCTGCCGGTCCGCGTACGACAGGAAGCCGGCCACTGCCAGCGCGGTCAGGCTGACGATCGTCCCCAGATAGCCAAACGCCGGGTGAGCGAAGACGAAGCGCGAGATCCGTTCCCTCAGCGTGGGCGGGTAGCCGATCGCGCGTTCCAGTTCGAAGCGCCCGCGCGAGATCAGGTAGTAGCCGACGTGATGCCGCCGATCGTGATCCGGATCGGCGATCTTCGCGGCAGCGGCCTCGGCGACGACTCGCCGCGCCACCACCGCCTCCGGCTGCCGCGCGCGCTTGGCGAGCCCCTCGATCGCGTGCCGATAACGGTCCCGCGTCGGGAAGTCCATGGCGGGATAGGCGCCAGCCGGATCTTCGTGAAGGATGGGTTCGACGACACTGGAGCGCTCGAAGTAAACCGTCCAGTCGATGGCCGAGACCAGGCGCATGCTGCTGATGACGTTGCCGATGGCGAGCTGATCGGCCGCCTCGCGCTGGTGTTCGAGCCGCAGCATCTCGTCGGCCGAGTCGCCCCGTTCCTCGAGTGCCGCATGCAGGGCGTGCCACGTCGCTGCCGCCGAGACCGGCTGGTCGCGTAACCACTGCAGCAGTTCAACGACGAAGGCGGCCGACATGGAGCCCCCAGGCTGCAGGCCCTCGCCGACGAGCCGTGCCACGTCGTCTGCGGCCACCTCGCCTGACGTCAAGCGCTCGTGCCACGTCCGCGCCCTCTCCCGATACCGGCGGGCCTCGAGGACGCCTTCGGCGAGACGCTCCAACTCCTCGAGCAGCGCCAGCCGCACCATGATCGGGACCGCCCAGGTCTCGCCAATCGACAGGGGAGACGTGCGCTGGTAGGCGATCGCGAATTCAACGATGGTTTCGAGATCGATGCGGCCGGCGGTGTGTTCGATCAGCTCGCGCGCCAGGAGGTAGACGCGAGGGTAACCGCGAAACGGCCCGTCGGCCAATTTCGGCAGCTCGAGATAGTACTTCCGCGGCAGGTGCTGACGAACTTCCCGCACCTGGTCCTGGACGACGTGATGGTTGTCGCGCAGCCATTCTTCAGCCCCGACGCTGAGCTGGTCCTCGCCCGTCGCGGCGGTGAGGACGCCGTACACCTCGTCGAGCCGATCCGAACTTCGATCCAGTTGCGGCAGCAGTGCGCGGCCGCGCCGGGGGTTTGAGGCGAGCTTGTGGGTCGCCGCGATTCGTGCTGCGTGCGCTTCGAGCTGGTCGGGAGTGAATAGCTCCGGGGGCGGAGTGCCCGGCGCACGGGCAGGCGAGGTCACGAGGGTCCATTATCTCCCAGACGGATAGAATCTGGGCCGGGCGGCCGTCCTTGACTTAAACGCGCCGCGGAGAGGGCAATGAAATACCTGTTCAATGATCTCGCCTCCGGTGTGCGGATGCTCGTGAAATATCCGACGCTGTCGACCGTCGCCATCGCGACGCTCGGCATCGGAATCGCTTTGAGCACGACAGTGTTCTGCGTCGTCAACGGCGGGATCCTCAAGGGGCTGCCATTCCCGAACGGCGACAGGATCGTCGCGCTGATGGGGACGAACGTCGCTCAGCGGCAGCCGCAGCTGCAGCTACCGGTCGGTTCGGGAAATTCAGCACCGGGCGAACTCCCAAGTCCCACTTCCCAACTTCCAAAGCAGCCGGCG
>JACDDJ010000340.1 GCA_013817065.1 Acidobacteriota bacterium | reverse complement strand
GACGCCAATGTGCGCGCCGCCCTTGCGTCCCCTGCACTCCGCGCCGTCCTGCTGCGCGCCGAACTTCGCAACGCCTTCACCGACGCAGCATTCCAGGCCGCCGTCGCTGATGCGTCACTGCGGTCAGCACTCGGCTCGGCCGCCGTCCACCACGCTCTGCGCACAGCCAATCTGTCGGCGGCATTGAAGTCGTCGGCCATGGCCCAGGCGCTCGCAGCACCGGAGCTTCGCTCGGCGTTGACGTCGGCTGACTTGCGCCAGCAGCTCGCCGCCGCCGAAATGCACGCGGCGATCCGATCGAGCGCGATGCAGGCGGCCCTGCGCCAGAACGGTTTCGCTTCCGCTCTTCGTCAGCCAGGCTTCGCAAGCGCCCTGGCCCGCGCCACCAACTAGCAGTCGACGACGGTCGACCTTGAACGCGCCGGGCGCTCTCCCTGCCCGGCGCGTTTTTTTTGCCTCCATCCGCGCGCCGAGGTAGCATTCCCCTCCATACTGATGCAACCCATGAGATCGGTCTCCGTCTTCCTGATGGTTTGTGCGGCGGTGCTCTGGTGCCGGCCTGCGGCCGCGCAACTGGCGACGCAGGAGGGCTCGCACCTCCGAATGGTCTACTTCGATGGCGCCGAGTCCTATCTCGTCCCCTATGCCGTTCGAACGTTCTTCAATTCACTGGCCTCCCAGCGAAAGCTGTTTGGCTACGAACCCGAGACCGACATCACCGTCCTGCTCGCTGACTTCGAAGACTGGGGCAACGCCGGCGTCTCGGTCGTTCCACGCAGCACGATGATGATCCAGGTCTCGCCGCTCAGTTTCGCCTTCGAGACGATGGCGGCAAACGAGCGGATGAACACGATCATGAATCACGAGCTGGTGCATGTCGCGACGATGGACCAGGCGACGGCTCGTGACCGGATGTTCCGGAAGCTGTTTGGCGGCAAGGTGAACCCGATCGCTGAGCAGCCGGAGACGATCCTCTACATGTACCTGACCGCCCCACGGGTCGCGGCGCCGAGGTGGTACCACGAAGGCATCGCGGTGTTTGTCGATACGTGGATGGCCGGCGGCCTCGGCCGGGCCCAGAGCGGCTACGACGAGATGGTGTTCCGCTCGATGGTCCGCGACAACTCCCGCTTCTACGATCCGCTCGGACTGGTGTCGGAAGGGACGAAGATCGATTTTCAGCTTCAGATCAATTCGTACCTGTATGGCACGCGATTCATGATGTGGCTTGCGAATACCTACGGTCCTGAAAAACTGGTCGAGTGGGTGCGCCGGCAGGAGGGGAGCCACGGGTACTACTCGCGCCACTTCCGCCAGATCTACCAGCGTTCGCTCACCGACGCGTGGAACGCCTGGATCGCGTGGGAGCGAACCTTTCAGCAGGCCAACCTCGACGCGATCCGCCTGCATCCGGTCACGCCCTACCGCGACGTCTCGCGCCGTGCGCTGGGCTCGATCTCGAAGGCGTTCTACGACGAGAAGGCCGGCAAGCTGTACGCCGCATTCAACTACCCGGGCGTCGTCGCGCACGTCGGCGCCGTCGACCTCGCGTCCGGCGATCTCGAAAAGATCGTGGACGTCAAGGGCCCGGTGATCTATACGGTGACCTCGCTTGCCTACGATCCGGACGCGCAGCAGCTGTATTACACGACTGACAACGGGGCGCACCGCGATCTCGTTCGTGTCGATCCGCGGACGCGCAAGACCGAGCAGTTGATGAAGGACGCGCGTATCGGCGACCTCGCGTTCAACCGTGCCGACCGCACGCTGTGGGGCATTCGTCATCTCAACGGGATCGTCTCGCTCGTCCGGATCGAGCCACCCTACAAGCAGTGGACGCGCGTCCACTCGTTCGCCTACGGCACGGTGGTCTACGACCTCGACGTCTCACCGGACGGTTCGCGGCTGTCGGCGTCGTTCGGCGAGATCGACGGCAAGCAGAACGTCCGCGTGTTCTCGACGGAGAAGCTGCTGGCGGGCATCGTGACTCCCGAAACGGCGTTTGACTTCGGCCCCTCGGTCCCGTCGGGTTTCGTGTTCACCGGCGACGGTAAATCGCTGGTGGGCAGCTCGTACTACACCGGTGTTTCGAACATCTTCAAGTACGACATTGCGGAGGGGAAGGTTTCCGCACTGACCAACGCCGAGACCGGTTTCTTCCGCCCCGTCCCCCGACCCGAGGACAGCGACCTGTTCGTCTTCCGCTACTCAGGCGAAGGGTTCGTGCCGACCAGGATCGAGGCGCGGCCGCTCGACGATGTGAGTGCGATCACGTTCTTCGGCGAGCGGCTCGTGAAAGCGCACCCGGTTCTCAAAGAGTGGATCGCGGGTTCGCCGAACGACGTTGATATTCCGGCCAAGGGATTGACGACGGGCCGCTATCGTCTTGCTGGCGGCCTCGGTCTCGAGTCGATCTACCCGGTGCTGCAGGGTTACAAATCTTCCGGCGCAGCTGGACTTCGAGCCAACTTCTCCGATCCGCTGCAGTTGAACAAGCTGAATCTCACCGCGTCCTTCAGCCCGGTGACGTCGCTTCCCGCAGAAGAGCGGCTGCATCTGCGCGCCGACTACCAGCGTTACGACTGGCGCGCGCGCGCCACATACAACGACGCGGATTTCTACGATCTCTTCGGTCCGACGAAGACCAGTCGCAAAGGCTACTCGGTCGGGCTCGGTCACCACCGCACGCTGCTCTTCGACGAACCGCGCCGCATCGATCTCGATACCGATGTCATGTTCGCTGCCGACATCGACCGCCTCCCGCAGTACCAGAACGTCGAGATCGGCGTCGATCGCCTGTTTGCCTTCGAGAGCATCCTCAAAGGCAGCGACAAACGATCTTCGCTCGGTAAGGTGGACGATGAGAAGGGCATCCAATGGTCGGCCGCGGTTGACGGGACCCGTGCGGCCGGGGAGTGGTACGCACGCGTCCACGGCACCGTGGACGTGGGCTATCCGCTCGCCTGGGAGCACTCCTCGGTGTGGCTGCGCAGCGCCGGCGGCACTTCACCGGGAGATCGTGACGATCCGTTTGCGAACTTCTTCTTTGGCGGGTTCGGGAACAACTGGGTCGATCGCGGCGAGGTGAAGCGCTACCGCGAGTACTACGCATTCCCAGGCGCCGATCTCAACGAAATATCGGGACGCAATTTTGTCAAATCCACGCTCGAGTGGAACCTGCCGCCGCTGCGCTTCCGTCGCGTCGGCACCCCCGGCTTTCACGTGACCTGGATGCGACCGGCGTTGTTTGCCGGCGGGCTGCTCACCAATCTGGATGACAGTCCCTCGCGACGGACGGTCACGAATCTCGGCGCCCAACTCGACTTTCAGCTGTCCACACTGTCGGCGCTCGACATGACGATTTCGGTGGGCGGTGCGACCGCCTTCGAGCGGGATCATCCTGCCCGGCGCGAGTTCATGATCTCGCTCAAGGTCCTTCGATAGAATCGTAGCCGTGCTGAACCTGACGGCCGCACTGGCGCCCGTGCTTTGCCTGCTCGGCTTGCTCATGCTGATGGACAGCTTCAAGCTGGTCCCGATGCGGTTCGTCATGCAGGCATTGGCAGCCGGCGCCGCGGCGGCACTTGCGGCCCTGGCTCTTCATCTGCAGATGATCGACAGCCTCGATGTGCCGATTCCGATCGTGACGCGGCTGACCGCGCCCGTCGTCGAAGAGCTGCTCAAGCTGGCGTTCGTCATCTACGCCGTGCGGTGCCGGCGCGTTGGCTTTCCTGTCGATGCCGGGATCGTCGGTTTTGCCGTCGGCACCGGCTTCGCGCTCGTCGAGAACACCTATTACCTGCTGGCGCTCGAGTCACCGGGCCTCCTGCTCTGGCTCGTCCGCGGCTTTGGCGCCGCGATTTTGCACGGGACCGCGACCGCAATTGCGGCCATCATCGCGCAGGAACTCGCCGCCCGGCGTCACGGGCAGGGCTTCAGTGTCTTTGTGCCCGGGGCCCTCGCCGCCATCGCGATCCACGGCATTTACAACCAGTTCGTGTTCCCGCCGGTGGTGGCGACGCTCCTCCTGCTGATCGTACTGCCGCCGCTGCTGCTGGGCATCTTTACGCGCAGCGAGCGGGCAACTCGCGAGTGGATGAGCGCCGGCCTCGACCTCGACGTCGAGCTGTTGAAGCTCGTTCTGTCCGACAACTTCGGTCAGACACGGCTCGGTGCCTACCTGACCGAGCTTCGGTCGCGCTTTCCCGGTCCGGTCGTCGCCGACATGTTCTGCCTGATGCGGCTGGAGCTGGAGCTGGGGATTCGCGCGAAGGGCACGCTGATGGCCCGCGACGCCGGCCTCGACGTGCCCATGGACGACGAGGTGCATGCCGCGCTGGCGGAGGTCCGCTACCTCGAGAAGGCGATCGGCCCGACCGGCATGATGGCGTTGACGCCGCTGCAGGTGTCGTCCGAGCGGGACGCCTGGCACAAGTTCCTGCTCAGCGAACAGCGACGGAGCAGCGGCGCCGCCTGAGCGTTGCTGACGGCTCTGGCGAGACCGGGCCTACCGGATCCCCGCCCGTTCGAGCGACGTGCGCCCACCCACGACTGGAAGGTCGATCAGCGTGCGGTCGACATCGATCGTCAGCTCGGTGCCTGGCGCCGGCCACAACGTGAAGTCCCGGTCGCTCGAGAAGATCATCAGTCCAATGCGCTTGCCGGCAGGGATGACCTGGTCGTCGGGCTGCAGATCGAACGTCACGTCGTAGAAGCGGCCGGCGACGAGCGGCGCTCCTCGATCTCGCGAATCGTAATTGCCGCCCTTGCGGAGGGCGCGATGATTCTGCGGATCCGCCCATCCGCGAGTGATTACGTTGGCCGGGCCGATCGGACCGTCCGTCCACGGCAGGACCACCAGCCACACCGAGAGATTCGCCGCCGGCTTACTCGAGGCGAGTCGAATCTTGACGCGCGGCGTGCCGGACACGTGCAGTGGCGTGGTGAGTTCAGCGGTCGAGTAGAGGAGACGATGCGGCGACATTTCGGCCGCCGCGAGTGCACCGCCTGAGACCTCGACGTTGTCGACCAGTTTCTCTGGGCCTTGTCCGCGCTGCCGGTCGAGCGTGAGTTGCCCGGCGCGGCCGCCGCCCGAAGAGAGATGCAGCTTGACCGCTTTGGCGGCGGGATTGGGATAGTCGGGATAAGGCGTCGGCGGTGGTGTCGCGCCGCGGCCGCGTCCCCGGCCGGCTGATTGTGATCCGGCGGCCGGTGCATCACCGTCGATGCTGTTCTCGCGAACGATCCACGCTCTGGGTTCGCGCTCGACACCGTTCTCGACGCCGTAGAGATAGCGCGTGAACCAGCGGTTCATCATCTCGAGCGGCGGATTGCCTCCATGGCCGCGCTGGTGGAAGTAGGCGCGCAGCGGGACGCGGCCTTTGAGCGCTTGGTAGATGCGCACGCTGTGTTCCGGCACGACGTTCCAGTCATTGAAGGCGTGCGCCATCAGGACCGCGGCGCGGATCTTCCTGACCCTGGTGAGGAGGTCGCGCTGGCGCCAGAAGTCGTTGTAGTCGCCAGTCGCGCGATTGCGACCCCGGGCGAACTCACCGTCGCGGTAGACCGCGTTGCACGTGTCACGACCCAGAGG
>JACDDJ010000339.1 GCA_013817065.1 Acidobacteriota bacterium | reverse complement strand
CACCGGGAGCGATCGATCCATTTGTAGTCTTCGCCGACGCGGGGGAGGACGGAGTTCGTCGGTCGTTGGCGCACCTTTCAATTGAGCAGCTGAAGGACATCGTCGCGGAGCACGGGATGGATCGTTCAAAGCTCGCGATGAAGTGGAAGACCTCCGACCGGTTTGTAGATCTCATTCTGGAGACCGTTGCCACCCGCAGTCGGAAGGGTGACGCTTTCAGGTAGCAGGGCGACCACAGTTCAAGACAGGGACCGGGTGCGGGTTTAGAATTCGGCAACAGGCAAACGCGTGCCGTCGACTAGAGTATGTGGCGTCGTCGCGTCCGTTACTGACGGATCAACTTGTGAGGCCAATGAAAACGCTGTTCGACCTCTGCGAACCCCGCGCTGACGTATTGACCGGCGGCATCCGCGAATCCGAGTTCGCTGCCGACCTCGCTCAAGTGCTGCGTGGTCAGGCTCCGCCTGAGTACCGGGACGCGGCGACTTTTTTTGCCAACACTCACCCGACGGAGGGCCTCAGACGCCTGCTCGATAACGTGTGTCGCCGCATCTCGGGCAAGGGAGGAGAGGCCAGCGCCATTTTCAGGCTGGATACGCAGTACGGCGGTGGAAAGACTCACGCGTTGATTGCCTTGGCACACGTCGCCGCCGATGCCCGAAAGGTTCCCAATATCGGCGAGTTCGTCGATCCCTCCCTGCTTCCTGAGGGAAAGGTTCGCGTTGCCGCGTTCGACGGCGAGAACGCGGATCCAATCAATGGCCGGGACATGGGCGAGGGAGTGCGCGCCTTCACTCCATGGGGGGAGTTGGCATACGCCCTCGGCAAGAAGGCGGGCTACGAGACTCTGCGAAAAAGCGATGAGCAGCGCCGAGCCCCGGGAGCGGAGAACGTCCGCGCGCTCTTCAATGGCGAGCCCGCAATCATCCTCCTCGACGAGGTCTCCATTTACCTGCGGAAGGTAAAAGGCCGTGAGGACGCCGCGCAGCTCACGCCGTTCCTGACGGTCCTCTTCAAGGCCGTGGAAAGCTCACCCGGCGCCGCGCTGGTGTTCACGCTCGCCATCGGCAAAGGGAATCGCGCTACCGACGCATACGGTGAGGAAAACGAATACGTCGCCCACAAACTAGCCGAGGCCGAGAGTGTGGCCGCCCGGAAGGCCACGCTGCTCGATCCCACCTCGGAACGGGAAACGGTTCAGGTCCTCCGCCGCCGACTTTTCTCGCGGATCGACCAGGCAGGCGCTGCAGAAGTGGCCGAAGCCTACCGTGACCTGTGGAGCAGAAATGCGGGCGACCTGCCCGCCCAGAAGATCAACGAGGACCGTGCAGCCGATCTACTGGCCGGCTATCCGTTTCATCCTGCCTTGATGGAGGTCCTGACGGACAAGCTTGCGACCCTCGCCAACTTTCAGCGCGTGCGAGGCATGCTCCGCCTCGTGACACAGACAGTCGGCCACCTCTGGCAGGAGCGGCCACGCGACACCTACGCGGTGCATCTCCATCATCTCGATCCGGGTTTCGGGCCGACGAAAAACGAGATCGTCACCAGGCTCGAACTGTCCGCGTTCGATCCGGCGATCCGTAACGATGTGGCCTCGACCGAGAAGACGTCGCTCGCCGAGCAACTTGACGCAAAGCATTTCGTAGGCATGCCGCCTCTCGGCTCGTTCGTGGCACGCACGATTCTCTGGCATTCGTTCGCGTTCAACGACGCCCTTCAGGGCACGAGCGCAGAAGAACTGCGCTTCGCAGTCCTGTCGCCGGGTGTGGATGTCGGATTCGTCAACGACGCGCGACAGAGATTCGTGGCCGCGAGCGCTTACCTCGACGACCGCCCTGCCGCCCCGCTGCGCTTCCTCGCCGAAGCGAACTTGACGCTCATGGTGCGGCGCCAGGAGAGTCAGGTCGATCCAGAGGATTCGCGCGATGAGCTGCGCGACCGTATCCGCGCGATCTTCACTGGGTCGACTTTCGAGCTTGTCCCGTTTGCCGCTGGACCGGAAGACGTCGGAGACGACATCGGCGACGCTCGGCCGCGTCTGGCACTGATTGGCTACGACGCGGAAGCCGTCCGCGGAGACCGGCTGCAGATCCCCGCGCTCGTGGAGCGGATTTTCCGCGCGAGCGGGACACAAGGGAACTTTCGGCAGCTCCAGAACAACCTGATCTTTCTGGTGGCTGACGAACAGTTGCGCGACGACATGAAAAACGCCATGGTGCGTCGTCTTGCGCTGGCTGCGATGCGGACGCCGGCTAGGCTGGCGGAGCTCGCTCTGCACCAGCAACAGAAAGTGCAGGAGTTATTTCAGAAGTCGGAACAGGCAGTGGCGGTCGCGATCCAACGCTGTTACCGCCACCTGTTCTTCCCCTCGCGCAACAGCAAGGTCGACGGGGCACTCGTCGAGGTCGGGCACACCGCGTTCGACATTCCGTCGACTGCCGACCAGCCGGGAAAGGGTCAGCAGCAGGTCGAACGCGCCCTTGCCGACAATGGCAAGCTGCTTCGAGATACGGACCATCCTTTGGCGCCGAACTACGTACGGGATCAAACGCCCCTCCGGAAGGGGCAGATCACCACCGCGATGCTTCGGAACGAGTTCAGGAAAGATCCGAGGCTGCCCATTCTGGTGGGCGACGGAAACTTCATTGCCCTCGTGAGAAAAGGGATCGACGATGACGCTTACGTGTACAAAGCGGGCGATTTGCTGCTCGGCAAGGGTGACCCATGGGCCGATATCAAGATCGACGATAACGCTCTCGTATACACGATGGCCTTCGCGAAAGAGCAGGGTCTCTGGCCGCGCGCGACAGTGCCACCCAGCCCGCCGCCGCTGCCACCCGTCATCGACCGGGACACCCCGACAACGCCGACACCGCCGAAACCCGGCGTCGAACACTTCACCGCCGAGGCACCTCTGAAAGAGGCGTTGACGCGCATCTGGGAGCAGGCTCGTGGAAAGAAGGTTGCCAGGCTCCGGGCGCTCTGGCTGCGCGTGTTCGACAAGAGCGACGCCTTCAAGCTTTTATCGGCCGCAAAGCAGGTTCCGAATGCCGATCGTCGCGTAGAACTGACTGCCGCCTACGAAACCGCTGCCGGATCCAGTCTTGCGATGGAATTCAAGGGCGCATTGGACGATGCCGAGCCGTTGAAAGAGTTCCTGGAATCGCAGTTCCGGGGCGCCGGGGAAACAGATCTGCAGGTTCGCTACGAGTTCATCTTCACTGGCGGGCTCGACCTGGCGGGTGATGCGCCTGAAAAAATGACCGAACGCTTGGCGCGTTTCGCGAGCGGTGCAGCCTACGTTTCGGCGGCAGCCGAATCGGAGAAGCCCTGATGGCCAAACGGGCAGCACCTCGTGGCGGCATCCGGCCTCAGTACGAGCTTCGCGCTAGAAAACGAGGGCCTGGGGATCTGTTGCTCGAGGTTTGGCAACTCCCGTCGGTCGCGACCCCTGAGATCAAGGAACCGTACTATGTAGGTGGCCTCTCGGGCCGTAACCTCGCGCTTGTCGAGAATCGCGTGTTCAAACAGATGCGCGCCGCGGGCCTCGACATCGGAACGCTGCGGTCTGGCGAAGTTGGGCGGCGGGACCTGACGGAGGATCTGGCCCTTCGGCTCGGGCTGTCCTTTCGGGCACTTGCCCCGATGAGGAATCGGTTGTACATGCGCGGCGTTGCCGAAGGCATCGACGCGATGGCGAAGGAGGAAGCCGCCTACTGGCTGGGGATGGCCATGCACCGCCGCCGCCCGCGCCGAGTGCTGGCGGCCCTTAGGTGTCTGCTGGTGGAATAGCGCTATTTTAGGTCGAGGCGTTCAGACTAAAATACGATCGTCCGTCGGCAAGAAACCTAAAATATCGTGCAAGCTACTGATTTCACACAGGATAGCCCAGGACATCTGGTGCAGGTCCAAGGCGGCACCGTCGCATTTGTACCCGAGCCGATGCCGCGGGAGGTCGCTCTCCGACCTGCTGAGGTTCGCCTTCTTTCCGAGGCGGATTACACGCTCGGACGGCTCGCCGGGGCAGCCGGCCGCCTGGTTAACCCGTACCTCATCGGTCAGCCGCTACTACGTCGCGAAGCCATTCTCTCAAGCCGGATTGAAGGGACGTTCACCACCCCCGAGCAACTCGTGCTGCTCGAAGCGGGCGTGCCTCCCGCGGGCCAGGACGCGCGTGCGTCTGCCGACACCCGCGAAGTGCTCAACTACGTCCGCGCCATGGAACGTGGCCTCGAACTGCTCCGCACGATCCCTGTCTCGCTGCGACTTGTACGCGACCTCCACGCGGTGCTGCTCGAAGGCGTCCGCGGCGAACAGGACCGGCCCGGCGAGTTCAGAATGGTGCAGAACTACATCGGTTCCCAGCACGCGCCAATCACCGAAGCGCGCTTCGTGCCGCCCCCCGTGACGGAGATGCGTGAGGCGCTCGATCTCTGGGAGCGGGACCTGCACCTTCAACCGGACCCACTGCCGCTGCTCGTGCGGGTTGCCGTGTCGCACTACCAGTTCGAAGCCATTCACCCGTTCCGCGATGGCAATGGACGCGTGGGCCGTCTCCTGATCCCGTTGCTGCTCTGTGCGCATCAGCGGCTGACGGATCCGCTTCTCTTCATGAGCGCCTATTTTGAACGGCACCGCGACGAGTACGTGGATCTGCTGCTGCGCGTCAGCACACGCGGCGCATGGCACGAGTGGATCGCCTTCTTCCTCCGTGGCGTGGCTGAATGCGCGCAGGAGGGGCAGAGATTGACGGACGATCTGCTGGCCCTTCGGGAACGCTACCATGCCGCCGTTCGCTCCGCGAGATCATCAGGGCTCCTCGGCACGCTGATCGATGATCTCTTCCGACTCCCTTCTATCACGATCGGGCGGACGACCGAGCTGCTTGGCGTAACGCCGGCCTCCGCATCATCCAATCTCCGCAAACTTCAGGACCTCGGCATCGTAGCGGAGGTCACAGGACGGACGCGTGGGCAGGTGTTCGTGGCGCGCGAGATTCTGAACTTCGTCGGGCGCGATCCCGCCGCGCCGTCTTCCGCGGGAGCCGCATGACACAGCGCTTGATTGAGACCTGGCTTCCGATCGCGGCACTCGGGGAGGAGAGCATTCGCGAGCGCCGCTCAATGACTGCACTCCCACCTGTGTACTACCTCCACGTCTGGTGGGCCCGGCGGCCGCTCGTTGCCTCGCGCGCCGCGATTCTTGCCTCGCTTCTGCCGGCTGATGCGGATCGCAAGACATTCATGCACGTGCTCGGGATACATGGAGATCCAGTCGCTGCACGGGAAGCTATCGATCAGGCCGTCCGCACAGGGATTCGGGTCGACGATCCATATGGTTACAGCCGCGCGTTTAGTTACACGCCCACCGCTGAAGAGATCGAATGGCTGACAAGCCAAGGCGTGCGGGTCGGCGTGGTCTCACCGAGGATGCTCGATCCGACGGCAGGCGGCGGGAGCATTCCGTTCGAGTCTTTACGTCTTGGAATCGAAACATTCGCCAACGACCTAAACCCCGTCGCGGCTTTGATTTTACGTGCCACCGCGGAGTGGCCAGCCCGCCTTGGCTATGAGCTCTTGGATGAATTCGTCAGAGTCGCCGCCGACTGG
>JACDDJ010000338.1 GCA_013817065.1 Acidobacteriota bacterium | reverse complement strand
GAAGTCGAATGGCGGCAGGAGCACTTCGAGCATCCGCTCGGGGTTCCGGCGGACGATCAGCACCGGCAGCACGTGCTCGCACATCAGGATAAAAATCGCCACGAACAACAGCAGCATCCCGATCGACGGCAGGCCAAGCCGTCCCGTCAGGATCGCGATGAACATCGTCGCCAGCGAGAAGATCAATCCGAGCAGCAGGCGCGCCGGCAGGAAGAGACGGATGGGATCCTCGAGGTAGAACCCGAGCCGATCGTCACGGCCGCCCCGCTCGGCCATCAGGCGCAGCGACAGCCGCATCAGCGCGCTGAAGGCGGTCTCGATCGTGCCGACGTAGACGGCAACGATGGCGAGAATGAACAGGAGCAGCGGGATCATTTTCTGTTGCGGCCGCTGGCGCTAGCCGCTGGCGATTGTTCCTGCGCGCGCCCGATCAATCCGGCCTTCAAACTGCCCTTGCGGCGCAGGCGCGTCTCCATGCGCTGCATGCGGCCCTTGTCGTCCGGATCCTCGTGATCGTAACCAAGGAGGTGCAGCAGGCCGTGCAGCGCCAGCACGCGCAGCTCTGTCTGGTAGGAGTGCCCGGCCTCTCGCGCCTGGCGCCTGGCGACACCGGTGGCGATGACAAGATCGCCAAGCGTGTCGTCCTCGAAACTGAGAACGTCGGTCGCGTAGTCCTTCCGGCGATATTTCTTGTTGAGGGCGCGCATGCGCGCATCGGAGACGAGCGCGACGCCAAGCTCACCGCGCGCCTCACGCGGCGCCACACCGGAGAGCCAGCGGCCCAGCCCGCCGTCAGCAACCGGCCGTCCACGGCCGTCGCTGACACGCACAACCAGGTCGGCGCCGGAGCTCCGCGCGCGCCGGCCTGCCGCGCCGAAGCGCCGCAGGCGCGAAGGCGGGTTACTGTCGGGATCCACTGCCGTAGGCGTCGTACGCCTTGACGATCTGCTGCACGAGTTGATGGCGGACGACGTCTTTTTCGTCGAATTTGACGAACTCGATGCCTTCGATGTTGCCGACGACCTTCATGGCCTCGATCAGCCCCGAGGTCCGTCCTGACGGCAAGTCGATCTGCGTGATGTCGCCGGTAATCACGGCCTTCGAGCCGAAGCCCAGCCGCGTGAGGAACATCTTCATCTGCTCACTGGTGGTGTTCTGGGCTTCGTCGAGGATGACGAACGCGTCGTTGAGCGTTCGGCCACGCATGAACGCGATCGGCGCGACCTCGATCGTACCGCGCTCGAGGAGGCGGTCGGCGCGCTCGATGTCGAGCATGTCGTAAAGCGCGTCGTACAGCGGCCGCAGATACGGGTTCACCTTCTCCTGCAGGTCGCCGGGCAGGAAGCCGAGCTTCTCCCCCGCTTCGACCGCCGGACGCGCGAGGATGATGCGGCTGACACGCTTGGCGAGCAGGTACGCCACGGCCTGCGCCATTGCCAGGTAGGTCTTCCCGGTTCCGGCCGGACCGATCCCGAACACGATGTCACGCTGTTCGATGGCCTCGAGATAGCGCCGCTGGTTGACGCTCTTGGGCATCACCTGGCGCTTCCCGGACGTCCGCGCGGCCCCCTTGGCAAAATAGTCGGACAGCGCAACGCCTTCGTCCTGCGAGATCAGCTGGGCTGCCGTTTTTACGTCCCCCTTGCCGAGCTTGTAGCCCTCATTCATCATCGCGGAGAGCTGGCTGAGGACACGCTCGGCCCGGTTGACGTCGCCGGTTTCGCCGTCGACGATCATCTCGCTCGAGTTCGTACGGATCTGCACATTGAACTGTGCCTCGAGCATTTTCAGGTTTTCGTCGAGCGTGCCGAATAGACTTTCGGCGCCTTGCTCGGGGAGGGTGATTTTCCGGGTCGCGGTCGCGGGAGGGATAGGTCAGCTCCTGTTCAGGTCAGACGATGGTAACACCGTCACAACGCCTTCAATTTTAGTTCCCGCAACTGTTTGTCGTCGACAGTTGAGGGCGCGCCGGCCATTAAATCCTGCGCCTGGGCTGTTTTCGGGAACGCAATGACGTCGCGAATCGAGGGTTCGCGACCCAAGATTGCCACGATACGGTCGAGCCCGAGGGCAATCCCGCCGTGCGGCGGTGTTCCATATTCGAGAGCATCGAGGAAGAATCCAAAACGCGATCTGGCCTCCTCGTCGGAGATCTGCAGCAGCTTGAAGATGAGCCGCTGGATCGCCTGGTCGTGGATCCTGATGCTGCCGCCGGCGATCTCGCTGCCATTGAGCACCAGGTCGTAGGCACGCGCCCGCGCCCGGCCCTGATCCGTTTCGAGCAGCGGCGCGTCACTTTCGAGCGGTGCAGTGAAGGGATGGTGCATGAACTCGTAGCGTCCCGGGACACCGCCTTCGCCCGCCTGCCATTCGAACATCGGGAAATCGACGACCCACAGGAACTCGAACCGATCGGGATCGAGCAGGTTTTCCTTCTTTGCCACGTGGAGGCGCAGCGCACCGAGGGCTTTGGCAGTCGGCTCGTGCGCACCCGCGGCCAGGAGCAGCAAGTCACCCTCAGCTGCGCCCGCACTCTCGAGCGCCTGGCGAATGGTGGCTTCACCGGCAGCCTTCAACGCGGAACTCTGGATCGCGCCCGCGGCATTGCGCGCCCAGACCAGGCCCGAGGCGCCCTGCTGCTTCGCCAGGTCGACGAGCTCATCGAGATCCTTGCGCGAGTATTTGGCGCCCCCCTTGACCACGAACCCGCGGACCTCGCCACCAAACGCCACGACATCCTGGAACACGGTGAACGTGGACTCGGCGAACGCGGCTGAGACGTCCCGGATCTCCATGCCGGGCCGCAGGTCCGGCTTGTCGGACCCGTAAGTGGCGATCGCCTCGGAGTACGGCATCCGACTGAACGGGCGTGGGGCCGGCTTGCCGATGAGCGCCATCAGCCGTTCCATCAGCGGCTCAATGGTGCTGAAGACAAGATCCTCAGTGGCGAAGCAGATCTCGAGGTCCACCTGCGTGAACTCCGGCTGGCGGTCCGCCCGCAGGTCCTCATCGCGGAAGCATTTCACGATCTGGAAGTAGCGATCCATGCCCGAGATCATCAGGATCTGTTTGAAGATCTGTGGCGACTGCGGCAGCGCATAGAATTCGCCGGGGTGGACGCGGCTCGGCACGAGGTAGTCGCGCGCGCCTTCCGGCGTCGATTTCGCCAGCATCGGCGTCTCGATCTCGAGGAACCCGTTCTCATCGAAATACTTCCGTATCTCCATCGTCGCTTTATGGCGCAGCGCGATGTTGTGCTGCATGCGCGGGCGACGGAGATCCAGGTAGCGATACTTCAGCCGCATCTCTTCCGCGACTGTCGCATCCTCGTTGCTGATGCTGAACGGCGGAACCTTCGCGTCATTCAGGAGGCGGATTTCGCGGGCGTCCACTTCGATCTCGCCGGTGGACATCTTTGGATTCGGCGACTCGCGCCGGACGACGGTGCCGAGGACCGCGATGACGAACTCCGCGCGGAGCCGCTTGGCGTCGGCGACGAGGCTGTCGTTGTTGCGGGCTACGACCTGGGTCAGACCGTGGCGATCACGGAGATCGACGAAGACGAACGGACCGAGGTCACGCGTACGGTGCACCCAGCCAAGGAGGACGACGTCTTTGCCAACGTCCTGAGCCGTGAGCTGACCGGCGGTATGTGTACGGGCGAGGGTTCCGAGTGGGCTGATGTCCATTAGTCGGTTGTTGAGCGGAGTTTCTCTGCGCTGAGGCGCGTGGCGATTTCGCCTCGGGCTACGGCGACCTGTTCACCATTGGTCAGGTTCTTCAGCGTCACTTCGCCGCGCGCCCGCTCGTCGGTGCCCGCAACCGTGACGAACTTCACGCCTCGGGCGGCGGCGTACTTGAATTGTTTGCCGAGCTTGTCCGGCTCGGGATACAGATCCACGCTGAGGCCGGCGCGTCGTAGCTCGTGGGCCAGTCGCAGCCCTTGATCGAGCGGCTCACCTTCGAACAGCGTCACCATCACGTCGGCGGCCGCCGTCGCGATTGCGGGCGGAAACATGGCCCGCTCTGTCATCACGACCAGGATCCGTTCGAGGCCGAGCGAGAAGCCGCAGGCCGGGATCTGCTCACCCGAGAACATCCCGATCAAGCCGTCGTAACGGCCACCGCCACCAAGACTGCCGGCGAGGTCGGGGACGGCAACTTCCATGATCGCGCCGGTGTAGTACGACAGCC
Source organism: Acidobacteriota bacterium (assembly GCA_013817065.1). Classification (GTDB taxonomy): domain Bacteria; phylum Acidobacteriota; class Vicinamibacteria; order Vicinamibacterales; family 2-12-FULL-66-21; genus JACDCA01. The sequence continues at coordinate 1,451 of JACDDJ010000338.1, read as the reverse complement.
CGCGCGCGAGGCGGGGCGTGAGCTTCACGTGACCGGCAGCCGGTGTCGCGGCGGTGAGTTCGATGATCTCCGTGATGTTCCGCCGCGCCGCCGCGCCCACATCCTCCTGCGTTACTAACCGGTCGAATACCTCGACGTTCTCGAACGCGTCCAGGCACGTGGCGGCAGCTCCCGGTGACACGCCGCGCGCGACCATGTCGTCGCGTACGCCGTCGCGGCCGATCTTGTCCAGCTTGTCGATCGCAACCAGCGCCGTCCCGTGAAGCGCATCGTCGATGCCGGACGCATGGAGCAGCGCGGTCAGCAGGGCGCGGTGATTGAGCTGGACCGTAAAGTCGCTGAAACCGAGCCTCGTCAGCACCTCGCTGACGGCGGCGAGCATCTCCGTTTCGACGACCGGCGAGCGCGACCCGATGGCGTCGACGTCGCACTGGTAGAACTCGCGGAAGCGACCGCGAGCCGGGCGATCGGCGCGCCACACCGGTTGGATTTGGTACCGTTTGAAGAACTTTGGCAGCTTGCCGCGGTGCTCGGCGACAACGCGCGCGAGTGGGACGGTGAGGTCGTAGCGCAGTGCGAGATCAGTCTCGCCGGACGACTCGTGCTCGCCTCGCCGCAGCACCTTGAAGATGAGCTTGTTGCCCTCCTCGCCGTACTTGCCGGTAAGCGTCTCGATGTTCTCGAGGGCGGGCGTCTCGAGCGGCTCGAAGCCGTAGCCGCGGTAGACGGCCTCGATGATTTCGATCACGTAGTCGCGCCGGCGGACGTCTTCGGGCAGGAAGTCGCGCATGCCGCGCGCGGGACGGGTCTGTTGCGACATCAGGCGGACATGTAGTCGAGGCGGTAGTTCACGTAACGCTCGGAATATTCGAGGATGGACGCGACTTCCCCGTCCGACAGCGCGCGCTTTAGCTTGCCCGGGCTGCCCATGATCAAAGACCGCGGCGGAAATTTCGCCTCCTCGGTCACGAGCGTCCCGGCCGCAACGATCGAGTCTTCACCAATGGTCGCGCCGTTGAGCAGGATGGCACCCATTCCGATCAGGACGCGATCGCCGATCGTGCAGCCGTGGACGACGGCGGCGTGCCCGATCGTCACGTCCGCCCCAATGGTGGTCGGATGTGTGCCGTTCATGACATGCACGACCGTCCCGTCCTGGACGTTGCTGCGCGCGCCGATCCGGATCCAGTGGACGTCCCCGCGGACCACCGCGTTCATCCAGACGCTGGCCTCCGCGCCGAGCTCGACATCGCCGATCACCTGCGCGCTCGGGTCGATGTACGCACCCGGATCGACCCGCGGCGTCATCCCCTTGTACTGCCGAAGCATTGGTAGATCCTACTTGTAGGAGGACGGGCGAGGCCCATCCGCGTGTGGGTAAGACCCCCGTTCAAACCGTGCATGCGGATTTCCCGCACACGGCTTACCAGGTGATCGTTCAAGTCGTAGCA
>JACDDJ010000337.1 GCA_013817065.1 Acidobacteriota bacterium | reverse complement strand
TGGCACATCGCACCGCACGTCGCACTTAGCACGTAGCACATCGCACGTTTTACATCCCCGGCGGGGTGAACCGTCCGTCCTGTGCCAGCCAGCCGCCGTCAGCGTAGATGATCGTCCCGGTCACGTAGCTGGCGGCATCCGAGGCGAGGAACAACGTCGGGCCGACCATCTCCTCCGGCTTGCCCCAGCGATTGAACACGCTCTTGGCGCCGTAGGCGGCGAACCACTCCGGGTTGTTCTTGATCGGTGCCGTCAGCGGGGTTTCGATCACGCCCGGGCCAACGCAGTTCACGCGGACGCCGAACTTGCCGAACTCGGAGGCGGCGCCGCGCGCCATCTGGAGGATCCCGGCCTTGGTTGCCGCATACGCGGCCTGGCCTGGCTCGACGACGATCGAGCGGATCGACGAGAAGAGGATGATGCTGCCGCTTCCCTGTGCGGTCATCACCCGGCCGGCGCCGCGCAGGACGTTGAAGTTGCCCTTCATGTTCAGCTCCAGCACACGTGCGAACTCCTCATCCTCGTAATCGAGAATCTTCTTGCGCACGTTGATGCTGGGGGTGCAGATGACGATGTCGAGACTGCCGTGGTCTGTGGCGATCCGAGCCATGGTGGACGCCACGGCGGCGGAGTCACGAATGTCGAGCGTGCCGGCCTCGCAGGAGCAGCCGTCTTCGGACGCCCTGACGCTGACCCGTGCCGCCTCCTCCTGCTTGATGTCGAGGCAGATCACTTTGGCGCCCATCTGGGCCGCGCCAATGGTGACGGCTTCGCCGATGCCGGATGCACCGCCAATGACGGCCGCAACTTTTCCCGTGAGATCGAAAATATTCTTCTTCACTACGCTCTCCGTGAGACGAGGGTCCGCGACATCACCAGGAAAAAGGCGAGTGCTGATGCGCCGAGCCCGAGCAGATTGGGGTTGAGCAGGCCGTAGCCGCGCCCGCCGGTGGTGTAGGTCACGAACAGAAGGGTGATGATGCCGGCCGCCATTGCAGCCAGTGCTTCGGGCGCGCCGGCGCGCCGCGTGTAGAGGCCGCCGATCACCGGCACGAACAGGCTGACGCTGAGCAGCGAATAGAAGATCCCGAGGGCGCCGATCACGGTCTGCAGCTGGATCGCGAGGATCACCCCGCCGATGCCACCGGCAACAGCCGCCAGCCGGGCGACGAGCAGCACGCGCCTGTCGTCGGCGTCGGGGTTGATGAAGCGCTTGTAGAGATCCTTCGAGAGTGACGTTGCCAGCATGAACAGGATCGCGTCGCAGGTGCTGACTTCAGCCGAGAAGACGGCGGCGAGCGCGAGGGCGCCCAGGAACGCCGGCAACTGCGTCGCCAGGACCGTCGGCAGGACGACGTTCGGGTCGGTGATCTCCAGGTGCGCCGCCCTGGCGGCGAGGCCAAAGAACACCGGGATGAACGCGAACAGCATCTGGGCGCCGCCCTGCAGACCGATCCCGAGGCGCACCGCGCGTGCGTCTTTGGCGCCGTAGGCCTTCTGCAGCAGTCCCGGCGAGATGATGAAGGCAGGGAACAGGATCGCCAGCATCGCCCACCCCGACATGCCGGACCCGGTCGAATACATGATGTCCCAGTAACCCGGGTGCGGGGGCGCCATGGCGTTGAACGCAGCGGCGCCGCCGAGCGACGAATACAGTACCGGTATCGCGATGACGAACCCACCTACGAGAACGACCAACTGGACCAGGTTCACCCAGGCGGAACTGAGAAGACCGCCGGCGACGAAATACACCATCATCGCCACCGCGCCGATCATCACCCCCGCGGGCTTGGGCACATCGGCCACGACCGACAGCACCGCCGATCCGGCGATGAGCTGTCCGGCGAGGATGGCCAGCGTCCCCAGCCAGATGAGCGCGGCGATGACGCCGCGAACCGTTGCGTTGTAGCGATGCTCGAGGTAATCACCAGCGGTGTAGAACCCGTGGTCCGAGGCGAGCCGCCACATTTTCGGACCGATCCAGAACGCCAGCACCAGTGAGCCGAGCGCGGCCGACCCGTTCCACCACCAGGCCGAGACACCCTGCATGTAGGCGAGACCGGCCGCTCCAACGGTCGTGCCGGCGCCGATATTCGCCGCCAGCACTGTCGAAAAAATGAGCGGCGCGGTGAGACCCCGTCCGGCGACGAAAAAGTCTCCGCTTCCGCGCACCCGCCGCGCGATCCAGAGCCCGCCGGCCGTGAGCAGGACGGAGTAGACGATGAGCAGGATGAGGTGGATGTTCATCAGAAGGTCGGCGGCGTGTTGATCCAGAGCAGGACCGCGTCCACCTTACCGGGATTGAACCAGCGGTGCCCCAGCGTACTTTCGAACCAGAAGCCGTCGCCTTCGTTCAGCACGAAGCATTCGAGCTCGTCGAGCCACATTTCGAGCTTGCCCGAGAGGATGTAGATGAACTCCTCGCCCTGGTGCGAGTACGATCCGTCGCTGCCCGAGAGCGGCGCCACCCGGAACAGCATCGACTGCAGCATGGTCGCGCCGGAGGACAGCATTTCCATGCGGACGCCGGAGTGCATCTCGAGAACCCGGCGGTCCGCCGGGCGGACGAGACGGTCGCGGCCCTTCGGCGCCTGAAAGAGGTCCATCACGGTCGTGCCGTAGGCCGCGGCCAGCCGCTGCAGCGTTGCGACTGACGCATTGGCCTGTCCTCGTTCGACCGAGCTGAGGAATCCCGTCGAGATGCCGGCACGTTTTGCCGCGTCGACGAGGGGAAACCCGGCGCGCGCGCGGAGCCGCTGCAGCTTCGGCCCGAGCGGCTTAGGTTCCTTCGCGGCACGCGGTCCGGTTGCGGGGCCGAGCTCGCGCTTGATCCCCGGAACATTCAGGTGCTGGACCTCGCGGAGATACTTGATGCGCTTGAGCACTTTGAGCAGTTCGGGGCTGTAGAGCCGATACCTCCCGTTGCTGCGCACCGGCGCGATCAGTCCGACTGATTCCCACAGCCGCAGGGTGGAGGCGCTGACGCCAAGGATGCGGGCCGTCTGCCCCACGGTGAGGAAGCCGAGGCGCGATGCCGCGGGCTGACGCGCCTGCGGGCGCAGCGACGAAGAGACGGCGGCGGCAGTACGTTTCGGCGGCACGACGGCAACAGGCTCGCGTGAGTGGCGCCGCGATACTACTTGAACCCGGCGATGTTTGACAACGTTACATGTTTGCTGTAATTCTCGCGCCGTGGTCTCTCCCGACATCGACCGCGTGCTGGCCGCCGTCGACGCATCCGCCGATGAGCTCGTCGCCTTCACCGCTGATCTCATCCGGATCCCGACGGTCAATCCGCCCGGCGAGCTTTATGAGGACTGCGCCCGGCTGATCGGTGATCGTCTCGCGCTCGGCGGTTTCGAGGTCGAGTACCACGCCGCGGAGGGCCGCCCGGAGCACACCTCCGCCCATCCCCGCGTCAACGTCGTCGGGCTCCGGCGCGGCCGCGCGCTGCGCCCCGCCGTCCACCTCAATGGCCACTTCGATGTCGTGCCGGCCGGCGCCGGGTGGACGCTGGATCCTTTCGGCGGCGTCGTCAGGGACGGCCGCGTGTATGGACGCGGCGCCTGCGATATGAAGGCCGGTATCGCGGCGGCGGTCTATGCCGCGGAAGCGATTCGTCGCGCCGGCGTCGAGCTGAATGGTTCAATCGAGATCAGCGGGACGGTGGACGAAGAGAGCGGCGGCTTCGCCGGGGTCGCCTGGCTGGCGCAGCAGAAGCGCTTGAGCGCCGACCGCCAGGACTTCGTCATCATCCCCGAGCCGCTCAACGTCGATCGCATCTGCATCGGGCATCGCGGCGTCTACTGGTTTGAAGTGACGACGCACGGCCGCATCGGCCACGGCAGCATGCCGTTTCTCGGCGTCAGCGCGATCGAACACATGGGCGTGATCCTCGACCGGATGCGCCGGGAACTCCTGCCCGCGCTCGCCTCCAGAACAACCGGCGTGCCCGTCGTACCGGACGGCGCACGACATGCCACCCTTAACATCAACGGGATCATGGGCGGTCAGGACGTCAACGGCATCCAGACGCCGTGCGTCGCCGATCTCTGCCGCGCGGTGTTCGATCGCCGCTTCCTGCTCGAAGAAGGCTTCGACGCGACCAGGGCCGAGATCCAGGCGCTGCTCGATCGGGCCACCGCCGAGACGCCGCAGCTTGCCTACGCGCTGCGCGACCTGATGGTCGTTCACCCGGTGCGCACGCCCGAAGGATCGCCACTGGTGGCGTCACTCGAGCGCGGCATCCAGCATGTACTGGGACGGCCGGCGGTGCAGATCGCCAGCCCCGGCACCTACGATCACAAGCACGTGGACCGCATCGCGGGGATCCCGAACTGCGTCGCCTACGGGCCCGGCATCCTCGACCTGGCGCACCAGCCCGACGAGTGGTGCGGCATCGACGACCTGGTCAACTCGACGAAGGTCCTCGCGCTCTCGGTTCTCGAACTCACACAGACCACGGGACACTGATTTATGGAAACCAGACTCCTCGACAACTACCTGGGTGGGCGCTGGCACATGCCGTCGGCCCCCGCTTCCGACGTTTTCAACCCTGCGACGGGCGACCTTCTCGCCCGAGTCCCGCTCTCGTCCGCTGCGGACGTGAATGAGATTGTCGCCGCCGCATCCCGTGCCGCGGACGGCTGGCGGCGCACGCCGCCGACCGAGCGGATCCAGTACCTCTTTGCCTTCAAACAGAAGCTCGAAGAGCACTTCGACGAGATCGCGCGCATCACGACGATGGAGGCCGGGAAGACCATCGGCGAAGCGCGTGCTGAGTTGCGGCGTGGCATCGAGAACGTCGAAGTGGCCACCGGCATCCCGTCCATGGCGATGGGCTACAACGTCGAAGACATTGCCAGTGGCATCGACGAGATGATGATCCGCCAGCCGCTGGGTGTGGTCGCGGCGATCACGCCATTCAATTTCCCGGCGATGATCCCGCTGTGGTTCATGCCTTATGCGCTCGCCTGCGGGAACCCGTTCATCCTCAAGCCGTCGGAGCGGGTACCGATGACGATGCACAAGGTGTTTGAGCTGCTCGACAGTCTCAAATTACCTCCCGGCGTGGTCAGCCTGGTGAACGGGGGGAAGGAGACAGTCGATGCGCTGCTGGATCATCCCGAGATCCGCGCCATCTCCTTCGTCGGTTCCTCGCCGGTGGCGAAGTACGTCTATTCGCGCGCCGCGGCCGCGGGGAAGCGCGTCCAGTGCCAGGGTGGAGCCAAGAATCCGATCATCGTGATGCCGGATGCGGATGTCGAGATGACGGTGAAGCTGACGATGGATTCGGCGTTCGGATGCGCCGGGCAGCGCTGCCTCGCCGCGTCGATTGCGGTTCCGGTCGGCGAGGCGCGCGAGACCTTCACACCGAAACTGCTAGAGGCCGCGGCGTCGCGCCGGGTCGGCTATGGCCTCGACGAAGCGAGCGAGATGGGTCCGGTGATCACGGCCGAGAGCAGGCAGCGGATCGAGGGCCTGCTCGATCGCGGCATCGCGGCCGGGGCGAAGGTGCTGGTCGACGGCCGAAACCCGAGCATCAGCGGCTATGAGAACGGACACTTCCTGAAGCCGACCGTCCTCGAGCTGCCGCAGGTCGAGAGCGAGCTCGCCACGACCGAGATCTTCGGCCCGGTGCTGAGTGTGTCTCCGGCCGCCACA
>JACDDJ010000016.1 GCA_013817065.1 Acidobacteriota bacterium | reverse complement strand
CCTTACAGGTGACGATCGACGCGCCCGACCTCTGCCCGCGTTACGCCGCCCGGATGTTCGACGTAACGGTTGGCCCATCACCCCCCTGGCTGGCGCAACGCGTCGAGGCCGCCGGCGTTCGCTCGATCAACAACGTCGTCGATATCACCAACTACGTCATGCTCGAGATGGGTCAGCCGATGCACGCGTTCGACCTCGAACGTCTTGCCGGTGGACGTCTCGTCGTACGTCGCGCCAAGCCTGGCGAGAAGTTGACGACGCTCGACGGGGTCGAACGGGCGCTGGATCCCGAGATGCTGGTCATCGCGGATGCCGAGCGCGCGGTCGCCATCGGTGGGGTGATGGGGGGACGCGACTCCGAGATCGGTGCGACGACAAAACGGATGGTCCTCGAGAGTGCGTACTTTCAGCCCGCCTCGGTACGCCGGACCAGCAAGCGCCTGAACCTCAAGACCGAGGCTTCCACCCGATTCGAGCGCGGTGGCGACAGCAACGCCCCCCTCGATGCGCTCTCACGGGCCGCCGTCCTGCTCGAGCAGATCGGCGCAGCCCAGGCGGGTACTGTCGTCGACGTTTATCCGGCGCCCCGAAAGGCCACGCTGATCACCTTGCGTGCGGCGCGGATCGAACGCGTGCTCGGGATGCACGTGCCGTCCGCTGATGTGCCGCGAATCCTCACGCCACTTGGATTTGGCATCGAGAACGCCGATGCTGCCGCCTGGACCGTCACCGTTCCGAGCTTCCGCGTCGACGTGCAGCGCGAGATCGATCTCGTGGAGGAAGTCGGTCGTCATCACGGCTTCGACCGGTTGCCGTCGACCTTTCCTGTTCTCGCGGCGCCGCAGCCGACCCAGGATCCGCGGACGGAGCGCGATCGAAAGATCCGCGCGATCCTCACCGCTGCAGGCCTGTCGGAGTCGATGACCTTCGCGTTCATCGAGCGCCCGGCGGCGGGTCCGTTCTGCACCGACGGCTTCGAACCGTCCGCCATTGCCAACCCGCTGTCAGAGAAGTTCGCGGTCCTGCGTCCGTCGATGCTGCCAGGCCTGGTGGACTCGTGCGCCCATAATCGCCGCCGCGGCCGGAAGGACGTTCGTCTCTTCGAAACCGGCAGCCGGTTCACGACATCCGGCGAAGGCCGCGCTGTCGGCCTTTCCTGGTCCGGTTCGGGCAACGTTGCACACTGGTCGTCGCAGCCACGCGGTGTCGACTTCTTCGACATCAAGGGAGTCGTCGAAGTGTTGTGCCGTGCGCTGGGGATCGACAACGCGGAGTTGGCACCGGTGACGATCGGGTTCCTCGCAGCCGGCCGTTCCGCGATCGTCAAATCCGGAGACCAGACAATCGGCTGCCTCGGTCAGCTGGTGCCGGCGCTCGCCGAAGCTCGCGGATTTCCACCTGGGGAGGAGGTCTTCGTAGCCGAGCTCGATCTCGACACGATCTCCTCACTCGCTTCGTCTGACGACCTGCGCACCAGGTCACTGCCGAAGTTTCCGTCGATCGTGCACGACCTCTCGATTCTGGTCGGCGATGCCTTGCCTGCTGCTGCCGTTCGTGGCACTATCCGTTCGGCGGCACCTTCCCTTCTGCAGTCGGTCGTCGAGTTCGACCGCTACCAGGGCAAAGGCATTCCAGACGGCCGTCTCAGCCTCTCGCTCCGTCTCACGTTCCGCTCTGCTGACCGAACGTTGACCGACGACGAGGTTGATGAGGCGATGAACGAAATCGTTGCCGCGCTCGCACGCGAGCACGCGGCAGAACGCAGGTAACGCGGGTAATAAATGACATCGGGGGTTTGGCATTGGCGAAAGTTGCTGTAGCGCGTGGTGTTGACCTCGAGCCGATCGATCGGCTCGAAGAGAAGGTCCGGATGCTGGTCGGCATGATCGACAGGTTACGGGCGGACAACGCGAAGGCGTCCGACGAAAACGCACGGCTGGCGCGGGAGATGGACGGGCTGCGGGCGCGCCTCGTCGAAGCGGAAGGTAGCGGCGCCGAACTGAACGTCCTCCGCGAGGAGCGCGACCTGATCCGAACCCGAGTGGGCGAGATGCTCGAGCAGATCGAGACGCTCAATCTCTGACCGTCCAGCAGGACTTGTAAATATGGAGCAGGACGACTCGCGCGTCGTTCACGTCGAGATCCACGGCCAACAGTATCCGATCCGCAGTGGCCTGGATCCGATTTACGTAGCCGAGCTGGCCGCGTACGTGGACGAAAAGATGCGCGTCGCCTCACGCGAAACGACGGCTGGCGACACCCTGAAGATCGCCGTCCTCGCCGCGCTCAACATCGCCGACGAGTGCTTCCGCGCGCGGGCGAACGAAAAGAACCAGCGGACCTCCCTGTCGATCCGGGCCGGCGAGCTCGAGCGCGTGCTCGACCTCGCGCTGGGGCTGGCCGCACCCGATCACCGGCCCGAACGGTCGGCGCTGCAGGGTTAGCCAACGCGGCCGCTGTGCGGTAAGATTCATCTCAAGGGTTTCGTTTCCCTGCTTTGTGCGTGATGGCTCGGGGGCTCGTTTGAGCCGATGTTTCATCCCAAGTGAGTCGCGACGTTGCGTGGTGTGCATGCCTCTGTAAGAGGAAGCCTGAAGCGCGGCTTGTGCAGCGACTCCACCTGCTCTAGCAGGTTCATTCGACCTCCCCACACGGCAAAGCGGGGTTCTTCTTAGAAGATGGAAGATGGTAAAGTCCGCATTTGCGCGGGTTTTGCTCTCTTCCATTTTTTTTCTGAACGGGACACCTGATGGGCTCACCGGGTCTAGCTGCGCTCCTGCTTCTCGCTGCCAGCACGGCCGGCAGTGCCCTGATCTTGTGGTTGGCGCTGCGCCGGCGCCACGCTGCCCAGGCGGTCGTCACCGCCGCTCAGGCCGATGCGGCACTCCTGCTGTCAAAAACCAGGACGGACGCCGACTCGCTCCGTAGCCGCGCTGAGCGAGATGCCGACACGTTGCGGAAGGACGCCGCGCGGGACGCTGACCTGCTTCGGAAGGAAGCGGCGCGGGAGGCGGACAGCGTCCGCAGGGAAGCAGCCCGTGATGCCGACAGCGTGCGCAAGGAAGCTGAGATCGCGGCGCGCGAGAAAGCTCACAGCGTTACCACTGAGGCCGACGGACACGCTCGGGCGCTCCAGGCCGAACTCCGCACGCTCGAGCAGGGACTTGCGGACAAGACCAGGGCACTGGCTGATCGGATCGCCCAGTGCGACCACCTCGAACAGGATCTTCGCGGACGCGAGAAGCGGCTGACGGCGCAGGAGAGCGGGACCGCCGCCGCGCTGGGCCGAGCCGAACAGCTCGTTGTGGATCGGCAACGCGAGCTGCAGCGTGTCGCCGGACTCACCGCCGACGAAGCGCGCGACCTGCTGCTGAAGCAGATGGAGACGGAGGCGCGGCGCGACGCCGCCAACCTGATCAAGCGGCTCGAGACCGAGGCGCGCGAAACGGCGGGACGCCGTGCCCAGGAGATCGTCACCGATGCGATTCAGCGCAGCGCCGCGGAGCACGCGATCGAAGCCACTGTCTCGGTCGTGGACCTGCCCAGCGACGATCTCAAGGGGCGCATCATCGGCCGCGAGGGACGCAACATCCGGGCGCTGGAGACCGCAACCGGGGTCGAACTCATCGTTGATGACACTCCCGGCGCAATCATCCTCTCCAGCTTCGATCCGTATCGTCGCGAGGTCGCACGCCAGTCGATCGAGCGCCTCATCGCCGACGGCCGCATTCACCCGGCGCGCATCGAGGAGATCGTCGAGAAAGTGAAGGTCGATATGGACGAAACCGTCCGCCGCGAAGGCGAGGCGGCGGCGTTCGAGCTGGGGTTGTTCGACCTCCACCCCGAGGTCCTGCGCTTGATGGGACGCCTCAAGTTCCGCAGCAGCTACGGTCAGAACGTCCTCAACCACTCAAAAGAAGTCGCGTTCCTTGCCGGCATCATGGCCAGGGAACTCGGGCTGAACGGGCATGTCGCGACCAGGGCGGCGTTCCTTCATGACATCGGCAAGGCGATCGACCGTGATCTCCAGGGAACGCACCTCGAGCTCGGTCTCGACTTTCTGAAAAAGCATGGCGAGAGCGAACCCGTGCTCATGGCGGTGGCGGCTCACCACATGGATATCGACTGGCCGTCGCTCGAGGCCATGATCGTGCAGGCCGCCGACGCCATCTCGGCGGCTCGTCCTGGCGCTCGCCGCGACATCCTGGAGTCCTATGTGAAACGCCTCGAAAAACTCGAGGGGATTGCCGACTCCTTCGAAGGTGTGTCGAAGTCTTTCGCCTTGCAGGCCGGCCGCGAAATCCGCATTGTCGTCGAGAGCGAGAAGATCTCAGACGAAGCGACCGTCTGGCTCTCGAAGGACATTGCCAAGCGGATCGAGAACGAGCTGCAGTATCCGGGGCAGATCAAGGTCACTGTCATCCGCGAGACCCGCGCCATTGAATTCGCGCGCTGATGCCGGCGGCGCCGGTGAGCGGGCGCTGATCGAACACATCCGCCGCCGCCTTCCCGCTCCCCCGCCTTCCCTGCTCATCGGCCCGGGAGACGACGCGGCGGTGCTGACGCCGACCCGGGGCGCGCTTCAGGTGCTGACGACGGATGCGGTGGTCGAGGGCGTCCACTTCGATCGCCGGTTCTCGAGTCTGAGCGACATTGGCTACAAGGCCGTCGCGGTGAACGTCAGCGACATTGTAGCGATGGGCGCGACTCCTGAATTCGCGCTGCTGTCGCTGATCCTGCCGGACGGCTTCAGTGAAGCGGATCTCGACGCCTTGCTCGATGGCGTCCTCGAAATGGCGGAAAAGGCCCGGACGACCGTCGCCGGCGGCAACATTTCGCGATCGCCAGGACCACTTATCGTCGACGTGACGGCGACCGGGAGTGTTCGGCCGCGCCGTCTCCTCGCCAGAAGCGGTGGACGGCCGGGGGATTCCATCTACGTGACTGGGACGATCGGTGGGGCGGCGGCGGGGCTGGCGGCACTCGAGTCGGGAGCGATCCTGCGGGAAGGGGCGCTCGCCGGAGGTGCCATGTCGGGACCTGTCGGCCGGCACCAGCGCCCCGAGCCCCGTCTCCGGATGGGCATGCTCCTGGGGCGGAACCGCGCCGCTTCTGCCTGTATGGATCTCAGTGACGGCCTCGCGGACGGCGTCCGGCAGATCGCGGAGGCCAGCGGAACGGGCGCGACCATTGAGGGGTCGCTCCTGCCGATCGATCCTGAAGCGGCTGCCTGGTTCGCGGGGCAGGGTCAGGATCCCGTGTTGTCGGCCCTGACGGGTGGCGAGGACTACGAACTGCTCTTTACGGTCTCAAAGAAGCTGCGTGGACGCTTTCGAGGGGTCGAACGGCACGCGCAGGGCCTGACCGTGACGCGCATCGGAGAACTCACGGCAGGCGGTGGCGTCCGTCTGTCTCGCGCGGGCGGTTCCGAGCTGGTTCCAGACGGCTTCACGCACTTCTAACGGAAACGGCTGATATTTCTTCGTTCCGACCGTATACCCCCTCCCGGGTATACGCCGCGGCGGCTTTGACCCGGACCGCCCGGACCGCTATAGTGGGGCTACCCCAGCGCGGTGGTCGAAAGCAGCATGATCCTATCGCGTTCAACCGGGCGGAAGGTGCTGGCGACGGCGGTCGCTGCGATCTGTTTCGCCTTCCTGTTCGACGCCACGGTCTTCGACTCCCGAACGGTAGCCCGGCTGGCGGAGCTCCGCCAGTCCGTGTCCAAGCCGGACGTCGGGTCCCGGCTGCGATTCACCGCCACCGCGTACTGCAAGGGAACGACAACCGCTTCCGGCGTGGCCGTGAAGAACGGCATGGCGGCCGCCGACCCTGACCTCCTCCCGATCGGGTCCGTCATCCGGATCGAGTCCCTCGGTGACAAATACGACGGCATCTACACCGTCATGGACACCGGACCGAAAGTGCGGGGCCGGCACGTTGACGTCTACCTCTGGAGTTGCCACGAAGCGCTCCAGGTGAGACGCCGGAAGATGCACCTTACCGTCCTGCGGCTGGGATGGAATCCTCAGAACAGCGGCCCGCTTCGCAGGCCAACTTCCAACGCCCAACTACCAAGCTCCAATTCCCAGCCGCGCTGATGAGCTCGGACGCTCTTCGCGCAACTTCCAATCTCCAACTACCAACTTCCTACCGGAGTCGCTCAACCTTCGCGGTACTGCAGCTGAAAGAGCTTGTAGTAGATGCCGCGCTGGGCGAGGAGTTCCTGGTGAGTGCCGGATTCGCGCAGGGTGCCGCGGTGAAGGACCAGGATCTTGTCCATGTCCTGGATGGTCGACAGCCGGTGCGCGATCGCGATCGTCGTCCGGCCCGACATCAGGAGGTGAAGGGCGTCGCGGATCAGGAGCTCGGTCTCGGTATCCACGCTGGACGTCGCCTCGTCGAGCACGAGGATGCGCGGATCGAAGGCGAGTGCCCGCGCGAACGACAGCAGCTGCTTCTGTCCGACCGACAGCGTTGCGCCGCGCTCGGCGACCGGGCTCTCATATCCTCCAGGCAGCGCCTCGATGAATCCGCTGGCGTGGACGGACGCGGCGGCCCTCGTCACCGCCTCATCGTTGATCGACGACTCGCCCAGCCGGATGTTGGAGGCAATCGTCCCCGAGAACAGGTGCACGTCCTGCAAGACGAGGCTGAACAGGCGGCGCAGTTCGGGCAGATCCATCTCGCGTACATCGCGGCCATCCACGAGGATGCGTCCGCGTGTCACGTCATAGAACCGCAGGAGCAAGTTGATGATGGTGGACTTGCCCGCTCCGGTCGCACCGACGATCCCGACCCGCTCGCCCGGCTTCACTTCGAACGAGACGTCACGCAGCACCGGATCGGTCGTGTCGTAACCGAACGTGACGTTCTCGAAGACGATATGCCCTGCGGCGGGCAGGCTCGAACCGGGACGTGCCGAGGTGGTCGGGCTGACAATCTTCGGCGGCGTGTCGAGCAGCTTGAAGATCCGCTCGGACGATGCCATCGCGGCCTGGAGAATGTTGAACTTCTCGGAGAGGTCGCTGATCGGACGGTAGAAGCGCTGCGAGTACAGAATGAACGCGACGAAGGAGCCGACTGAGAGCGTGTCGCTCAAAACCCAGATGCCACCGAACCAGATGATCATCGCGGTCGAGAGCGCGCCGATGACCTCGATGGCCGGGTAAAACACCGCGTAGTAATAGATCGAATCGATGTTCGCGTCACGATGGCCCCGGTTCACCTCGTCGAACGCTTCGAAGCTTCGGCGCTCCCGACGGAACAACTGCACCGTCGACATACCGGTGATGTGCTCCTGAAGAAACGCATTGATCCTCGCGATCCAGGTGCGCACGCTGCGGTATGACTCGCGGACGTTGCGGCGGAACCACTGGGTGACGACCGCGATCAGTGGCAGCACCGCGAACGAGATCGCCGCAAGCCGCCAGTCCATGAGGGCGAGCGCCGCCATGATCCCGATCAACAGGAAGACATCGCCGAAGACCGAGACGACACCTGCGGTGAAGAGCTCGTTGAGGACGTCGACGTCCGAGGTCACCCGGGTCATCAGCCGTCCGACCGGGTTGCGGTCGTAGTATTGGACGTCGGTGCGCTGCAGGTGCCGGTAGATCTGCATTCGCATGTCGAACATGATCCGCTGCCCGGTGTTCTGAAGTATCCAGGTCTGCAGGTATTCGAGCAGAAAGCTGCCGACGAGCACCGCGAGAAATGCGAGGGCGATCCTCTCGAGGCCGTCCATGCTGCCGACGGCGATATGGTCGTCGATCGCCACTTTCATCAAGTACGGCTGGGCGAGCTGCAGCATCGACGCGCCGACAATGGCGGTGAGCGCGAGCAGGACCTGCGGCCAATACGGCACGAGGAAAGCGAGCAGCCGCCGCATCAGGCGGGCGTCATAGGCCTTGCCGAGAACCTCCTCCTCCTGATGCGCGGCCATCAGCTCGCCTCGAGTTCTTCCTCGAGCAATTGCTTGCGGTACATCGCGGCGTAGAGCCCGTTTCGCGTCACGAGCTGCTCATGCGTGCCGCTCTCGGCGATGCGCCCCGAATCGAGAACAAAGATCTGGTCCGCATCCCGTACCGTGGAAACGCGGTGCGCGACGATGATCGAGGTGCGCTCCCGCATCACACCGCGCAGTCGCGCGAGGATCTCGTCTTCCGTATACGTATCCACCGCCGACAGCGCATCGTCCAGGATCAGGATTGGCGGATTGGGATAGACCGCGCGCGCGATCGCGGTCCGCTGTTTCTGCCCCCCGGAGAGCGTAATGCCACGTTCGCCGATGACAGTGCCGTAGCCTTTCGGAAACTCCTCGACGTCCTTGTCCAGACGCGCGACCGCTGCAGCGTCAACAACGCGGCGATCGGCGTGCGCCTCGATCGAGGTCGCA
This sequence comes from Acidobacteriota bacterium, assembly GCA_013817065.1. GTDB lineage: Bacteria > Acidobacteriota > Vicinamibacteria > Vicinamibacterales > 2-12-FULL-66-21 > JACDCA01. Next base: position 8,982 of record JACDDJ010000016.1, on the reverse strand, counting down.
GGCCGCTCGAGGATCTGGTCGGCGAATGCAATGTTTGCCGCCAGGCTGTCGGAAAAGAGGAACGGCTCCTGCGGAACAAAGCCGATCGCGCCGCGCAGGGTGGCGAGCGGGATCTCGCGGACGTCCACTCGATCGAGCAGGACGGAGCCAGCCGGCGGCTCGTGCAGTCTTGGCAGCAAGGCGATCAGCGTGCTCTTTCCTGAGCCTGTACCGCCGACGAGAGCGGCAGTCGTTCCGGCCGGAATGTGCAGCGAGATACCGTCCAGTACCGGCTGGGCGGCGCCAGGATACTGAAACGTGAGGTTACGGATCTCGATCTCTCCGACGACCTGGAGGGAGCGGCCTCGCTCGGTGACGTGCTGGTCGGCGATCTCCGGCACGGCGTCGATGATCTCGAGCATCCGCTTCCATGAGGCCATGCCGCGCTGAAGGATGTTAGTGACCCAACCGAACGCGATCATCGGCCAGCTGAGCATCGCGAGGTACGCGTTGAAGGCGAAGAACTCGCCGAGGCTGATGCGCCCGCGAATGACTGCCTGCCCTCCGAGCCAGAGGACGAGCAGCGCACCCAGCCCGAGAAAGAAGGTCATGCTGGGATAGAACAGGCCCTGCAGCCGGATCAGCGTGCGGTTGCGCCGGACGTACTCTTCGTTGGCGGCGCGGAATCGCTCGACTTCTCCTTCCTCCTGGCTGTAGGCGCGGACGACCCTGACGCCGGCGAGACTCTCCTGAACGACGGCACTCAGTTCGGACAGCTGCGCCTGGATCGCTTCGAAACGTGTATGGATGGCGCGGCCGAAGTAGTGGACGCTCAACGACACGAACGGCAGCGGCACCAGCGCCAACAGCGTCAACCCCGGATCGATCGACAGCATCACCGCGATCGCGACGATGAACACGAGGATGGTGTTGGCGGTGTACATGACCGCCGGACCGATCATCATGCGCACCGCATTCAGATCGTTGGTCGCGCGCGACATCAGGTCTCCCGTACGACGGGCCTGGTAGTAGCCGAGCGGCAGGAGTTGCAGGCGTGAGAAAAACGCGTTCCGGATGTCGTACTCGACGTCGCGTGAGGCCCCGATCATGATCCGCCGCATGAAGAAGCGGAACACCGCTCCCACCAGGGCGATCACCATGATCAGGCCGGCGTAGCGGGCGAGTTTGCCGCGCGTGACTTCCGCAGTGAGGTCATCGACCGCAAACTTCAACACCCAGGGGGGCAGAAGCTGGATCGCGCTGGTGGCAAAAACGCAGAGAAGCCCGAGGACGAACTGGCGGCGATAGCGCAGGGCGAACGGCAGCAGACGACGAAACGACGGGCCCATCCCTCCCGAGTATATGTGCTATTCTGAGGTCGCTTTTCCCAGCAAGCTGCCACGCTCCTCATCAGGGGCTGGTTTCCTTTTTCAATTTTCCGGGGCGAGATCGTCTCATGCGTATACGCATTGTGTCGTCCATTTTCTGCCTGGCCTTCGTGCTGGCTGCCGGGCCCGTGCAGGCGCAATATGGTGCCAAGGGGCCCTCCAATCGCGCAACGGGTGAAAACTACCGGTTCGAGTTCGGGGCGTACTTCTGGAATCCGACACCGGATATGACGATCCAGAGCGAATGGCGAGGGATCGTCGGCGACCGGATCGACCTCGTCGAAGACCTCGGCATCGAGAAGACGCGCTTCACGCAAATCCGTGCCGTGCTCCGTCCTGGCCGGAAGCACAAGCTGCGCTTCGAATACACACCCGTGAAGTACGAGCAGGAAGAGGGCATCCTTCGCCGCGACGTGATCTTCAACGGCAAGCGCTACAACCTGTCCCTGCCGGTCGCGACGACGCTCAATTGGAAAGCGTACCGATTCTCGTATGAGTACGACCTGATCTATCGGGATCGTGGTTTCTTCGGGATCATCCTCGAGGCTAAGTACACAGACGTCGAGGCAACGCTGACGAACGTGGTGGTCGACGAGTTCGTCCGCGCGCGGGCGCCGATCCCCGCGGTCGGTGCCATCGGCCGTGTTTATGTCGCGCCGAATATCTCGATCACCGGTGAGTTCAGCGGCTTCCGCCTGCCGGAGAGCATCGACGAGAACTACAAGGGCCGGTACTTCGACTTCGATCTCTACGGCACCGTCAACTTCAGCGACCATTTCGGCGCGCAGGTCGGCTACCGCTCGTTCGACGTGTTCTACAAAGTGGAGACTGACGAAGGCGAGCTGAAGATAAAGGGACCCTACTTAGGAGGCGTCGTTCGATTCTGACGACGCCGGATCCATGGCAGATGGTAGATGGTAGATGGCAAAGCGCCGGATCAGCAGCTCTCGGGTTGTTAACCGAAACGGGCCACGTCTACAGCTTCAGTTCCGGTGCTGCAAGAACAGCACTTTACCATTTGCCATCTTCCATCTACCATCCGCGTTAGCGGTCGCCGACCCGGATCCAAACACCCAGGTAGCGGTTGTCACGGCTCTCAGGGTTTACTTGTGAGGGCGTGAAGCCGCTGGACGTCGTGATTCGCAGCCAGGTGGCGCCGGCGGCCTGGTTCGATGGCACCTGGACGGTGCGCTCTTCACCGGCGCCGAGCCGCAACTCTTCCCGCCAGCCTTTCGTCTCGATCAGGACCCTGTTCTCAGTTACCCCGTTGCGGACGAACAGCATCTCCGCCGGGTGCGGCGCGTCCGGCTGGACGACGATCTCGGTGGTGCGTGCGCCGCCCGTCCAGAATCCCTCAGGCTCGGGAAAGCTGCGATCGTCGTCGAGGAACCAGGTGGTGGTGTTGCCGTAGCGCACGCCTCGCTGAGCGACCCCTGGCGCCAGCCGATCCTGGGGCCCGGTGATCCGAAGAGGTTCAACCTGTAGTCCAGCCACAGATCGCCGCGCGTCTTCATCGCCGCGGATGATCAGCGCTCTCACGTCCACCGGGAATGTCACGACGAAGGACGCCTGCGCCTCCTCGAGAGGCAAAGTGCGGATCGCAAACTGGTCGCGGCCGATCCCGGTCATGATCCATCCGGAGGTGCCGCGGATGATCGGACGGATTCGGTATTGACCAGCGGGTAGGGCCGGCATGGAAAAGAGGGGCCGGTCGTTGCGGCCTGCTCCGCCGAGACCGGTCGCGAGGTCCGGCATCAGCATCAGCCGTTTCGGGAGGGCGTCACGGTCCGCACGTGACGAGGATGACAAGTCGACCGCGACCAGTCGCCGTTCTGATGAGAGCCGGCGCAGCGCGTCGAGCTGAGACGGTGTCGTGACCCGACCGCTGATCCCTTCGGCGGCCCACGTGACCGCCGCTGCCAGGGAGGCGCACAACGCAAAGACGAGGGCTGTCGCGGTCGCCAGCCTGGCGCGCGCGCTTCTCGAATCAGCGTTCCCCGGGGTCGTCGACAGAAACCACCGCGCTTCGGCCTCTCGCACCAGGAGCCAGCCGGCGACCGCTGCCCCCAGCCAGATCGCGATCCCGCGAAACAGCGCCACCTCGGTCTCGCGCCACCACACCGGCAGGGCGCGCGCGAGGTCAAGCGAGCGATTCAACCATTCGAGCCAGAGTGCATACGTCTCGCGCGAGTTGAACGCGAGCGCGCCGTCCTGCGCGACGACGAGCACCATCGACGCAAAAACGGTGACGAGCAGCGCACCGGCGGCGACGAACCGCGTCGAGCGCCGCGTCATCGCGGTCCAGGCCACCGCTGCGGGGATCGCCATCCACAGCAGGAGCGGCACGAAGAATCGGGCCGGCGCACTCCGCCCGCCCCACCACATCGCGAAGTGAGTGACGACGATCAGATAGGGGACGTGGACGAAAAGCAGTTCGAGCGCCCGTCGTCGCCACACCGGGCGCGCGATCATTACTCCGACCCCGATGAACGCAAAGATCAGCACCGGGGCGTAGGCGAGCAGACCAAAGCGCTGGTCGAAGAACAACCCCGCGAGGCCATCCGGTATGAACTCGAGCCCTCCTTCTTCCCTTCCATAGGGGGCGGACGGGTCTGGCCTCCCGTAGATCTTGATGAAATAGCCGATCCAACCGACGAAGCTCACCGCCGGCACGGCAAGGAACGCGAACGCCTTCGCCGGAGCGTTCTGCAGCAGCGCCATGCGCAAAAGGAGGAGCGCCCCAATCCCGCCCGCGAGAACCGCAAAGCGCGTATGAAGCCACGGCAGAATCGCAAGCGCCGTCCCGTGCCAGAACCACGGGACGATCGACTCGCTGTTGTCGCGTGCCTCGCGATCTGCGCGAATCAGCGCCCACGCGCCGGTCAGCACCAGGACTGCCCCTGCACCGTCCGGATAAATCGTGAAGCTGTGGAAGATCCAGGTGGTGGAAAGCGTGACGGCCGCCCAGCCGAACCAGGCGGCGTCACGGCGTTCTGTTACGACCCACGCGAGGTGCCAGGCGAGCGCGGAGCCTGCGGCAGAGACAAGGAGCAGCAGGAAGCCGGCACCGACATATCCAGCAACGGCGAATACCGGCGCAACGAGCGCCGACACGCCGGGAGCGTGAATGGAATAGATCTCATTGTTGCGTCCATGCACCCTGAAATCCGGAGGAAGAACGCCGGCGTAATAGGACGCGTAGTCGCGATCACGGTGGTTGTTCTCGATCTTGAGATCGCCATCCTTCAAGAGACTCTGAGTAATCACCAGGTAATTCGGTTCGTCGCCTGTCGGCAGCTGCGGCGCCACCTGCCACCACGCGAGAGCGCCGATCATGAAGGCCAACACGCCCGCCGTGCGCGCCCCCTGCCGCGCAAGCCACGGGACGCGAACGAAGGAACCGATCAGCAGACACCCGGCGAATGCGATCCAGACCACGAGCGCCAGTGGTCCGGTCCACAACAGCAACGCGGCCGGCAGCTGAATCGGCAGCCAGGGAAGGAACAACAGTCCAAGCAGTGCAACGGGAGCGGCACTGATCCCGCGGCGGATCGCCAGGAACGCCAGCGCACCGCCGACACCGGTGAGACCAAGCGCGCCGACCGAGGTCGGCAGCAGTGCGACACGTTCGGCACCGCCGGCGGTCACCGCAACCGTCCCCTGCGACACCCAAGCCGCCAGCGCCGTGATGAGCGCGGCTCCGATCGCTATCCAGATGTTGTGTGGGGAGCTCGGCGCAGTCACAGAATGCTCAGCATTCTACTGTGACGGCTGCGCACAGACGCTCAGCGCACCACCGCCTGCGGACGGCCTTCGCCGCCCGGTCCGTAGAGACTGCGATAGTCCTCGGCGGTGCCAAGAATCCGCTTCACATAGTTCTGCGTCTCCGGGAACGGGATGTCGTCGATGAACTCGTCCTCGTCGATGCCGGGTCGCTCCGCCTTCCAGCGGACGATGCGGTTTTCACCGGCGTTGTAGCTGGCGAGTGCGTAGTGCGTGCCGCCAAACTGCTGCACGAGCCGCGCGAAGTAATAAGTGCCGATCCGGATGTTCGTCTCGGCATGGGTCAGGCTGGAGGTCTGAAAGCCACGGATCCCGATCTGCTGCGCAATCCTGCGCCCGGTGGCCGGCACGACCTGCATCAGCCCCCACGCATTCGCCGGCGACTTGATGTCGTGATCGAAGGTGGACTCCTGCGCGATCAATGCGGCAATCATGTATGGATCCAGCTTGTGCGCAGCCGCGTGTTTCTGGATCAGGGGCCAGTAGGTCAGCGGGAAGATGACCTGCAGCAGCTGCGCCGGCAGCTTCTGCCCACCCGCGGTCAGGAACTGTGGATAGGCGCGGCGCATCATCGTGATCGCCCGGCGCAACTCCCCTTTCTGGTGATACGCCCAGGCGATCGTCGCGTCGATGACCGGGGAGTTCCCGGAGACCCGTTGCGCATGCCGCAGTTCGTTGATCGCGTCGTCGTAGAGACCGGTCGCGAGCAGGAGCCGGATCATCGCGTCGTTGGCAATGGTCGGCGCCGCGACCGCGGGCGTCTCCGACGAAGCGGTGCGGGGCCGATCACCCTTAGGCAGGAGGCCAGCGCGGCGCAGGTGTCCCTCGGCGAGACGGCCGTAATAGGAATTCGCGTAGTCGGTGTGCACCAGGCGCATTCGCGCCGTGCCATCGGTCGCCGTCCCGTTCTTGGCGTGAGCCCGCGCCGCCCAATAAAGGAAGGACGGCCGGTAGTCAGAACGGGGGAAAGTCGTGGAGGCACTTTCGAACACCCGGATCGTCTCGGCACGATTGCCCGTCTTGTAGCTCCACCACCCATACTTCCAGGCGGCACGCTCGGCCCGCGTCCCGTTGGGGAACTTTGCGTAGAGCTCCCGGAATGTTTGCGCCGCCGCCTCGTCCTCGTTCTCGAGAATGTAGTGCGTGCCGAGATTATTGAGCGCCTCTTCGACCCACGAACTCTCCGGAAAATCCGAGACCAGCGCTCGCGTCAGCGCTACATACGGGGCATCGTCACCCAGTTCCTTGATGGCGCCGAGGTAGAAGAACCTCGCTTCTGCCGCTCGGGAGGACCTGGTGAGGTATGGTCGCAGCCGGTCGCGAGCCGCGGCGTAGTTCTTCAACTGGAAGTCTGATTCGGCAATGCGTAGATCGGCGAGCTCGCGATCGTCGCCGCTGACGTTGTCGCGGATCGCGGCGAACCCCGCTCGGGCTTCGGCGTAGCGGCGAGCCCCGAACAGCATCTGGTTCCGCCCGATGTCGGCGGCGTATCCGCGCCGCGTGATCTGGTCCTTCAGGACCTCCATCTGCGCGGCGGCAGTGGCGCCTGCCGGCGTCAGCGGGAACTCGTAGTAAAGGCGGACGTAAGCCTCGGCTGCGGCAGCCTTATGCCCCAGCGCGAGAGCGACACGGCCAAGGCGCGACAGGATGTCATCGTTCACGGCCTGCTTGTCGGCCGCGAGCCTCGAGTACACCCGAAACGCAGCGGCATGATCACCCGCCTCTTCCGCCGCCTGGCCTGATGCCAGCGCCGCCGCACCCGCCAGGTGACCTGCCGGTTTTGTGTCCACCAACCGGTCGAAGATTCGGCGGGCCTCGTCGGTCTGCTGCTGACGCAAGTGGGCGAGACCGGTGTAGTAGAGCGCATAACCGGCGAGCGGTGTTCCGGCCAGGGACGGGTGCGCCGACAGACGCGCCGCGCCGGCGTAGTCCTGCTCCCGATAGCGCTTCACGGCTTCGGCCAGGGGTTCGTATTGCGCCGAGCCTCGCGCTGACCTGTCTGACTCCGACGGCACCAGCCACAGGTTGCTCGGATCGTCGGGCAGCGCCGCGTGAGCCGTCGGCGTCAGCTTGCCCTGGCCGTCGCTCACTGGCATGACCGGCGGCGGAGAAAGAACGAACGTGAGCACCAGCGCAATGCTCGCGCCTCGAGGGTTGTAGATATTCACTTGTTGGGTCTCAGCCGAGCAACGAGGGATCCCCGCCGGCGAGTGTTTGAATCAGTTCCTGTTGAAAGTATTCAGACCGGCCGGGCACCGAGACCGGTACACGCTCTTCGAAGAGCCGGCGAGCACGATCGATCTCGGGACCGAGCCGCGCTAGAAGATCACGCCGGCCCCGCCCTTCCTCGACCGCACCCTCATTGTAAAGCTTGATCTCGGAGACAACCAGCCGCGCATACCGGCGTGCCGTCGCGGTCGCATCGTCTGCATGTGTGCTGGTATTGGTCGATGCTGCGGCGGTCGCAGGTGACTCGGCCAGCCACTGCCGCGCCTGTGCCGTGCGCACTGCGGTCAGGTAGCCGAGGCGAGCGGCGCCGTGACGCGCGACGGTCTCGAGGCTGTCCGCCCATCCAGCGGCGCCTTCTGACTCGGGATCCACCTCACCGTAGAGGACAGCGACCGGCGTACCTTCGAGCAGCATCGGAATCGCGTACGCGGATCCATTCCGTTCGACCGGCTGGCCGTGACGGAAAGCGTCGACGGCAATGCTCTCACCTGGAGTGTTGAGGTCGTGGAACGACGGCCCCAGCGCCGTGTGATCGACGACCTCCACCTGTTCCATCCGCGTCCCACTCACGACGTATAGGGCGGCGCGCGTTGACTCCGATGAGGCGGCCCGAACGATGGCGGCAAGTGACGCCGACACCGAGTTCGCGGCATCGATGGTCCGTAAACGTTCGACCAGGCTGGCAGGATTAAACGATCCGGTGGATCCGATCCGCCCGGCTGCCTGCCGCTCGTCGGCCAGGCGCGACTCGCTCAGGATTCGCTCCCTGGCGAGTAACTGCTGCAGGTCGTCCAGAGCCGCTCGCGCGGCCGCCGCGGCGGTGGCCTGGTGCTCGACTTCCGCCCGGGATGCCTGCAGCTGAGGCGCCCAGAGCTGTTCAGCCTCGGCTTCGATGCGGTTCCGCTGCTCTTCGAGCGCTTCTGCATGCCGATCCGACACCGTCTGAAGCTGCGACTCCATTTCCGTCCTGAGACGGGTGCGGATGCTCTCGATGATGTCGTTGAGTGGATCCTCGGGCATTGAGGCCGATTATCTGGGCCACGGGAATGGGAGTCAAGGTGTGAGAACGCCACAAGTACAACCCCAACAGCGGTTTGACTGGGGTTAGTGCGGGTCGTACAATGACGGTGCGCCGATGCCGCTGCACTATCAGGGCTGGCGCATGTTCAGCGACCTTCAAGGGGGCGACCTAGACTCGACGGGGATACGGTTTCACAGGATGCGTGCCGAGGACCATGACCTCGACAAAAAATGGAACACCACTAACTGCCGATACGCAGTTCGCTCTCGCAGCCTAAGAACCTGTGAGCGTCCACCCGGGTCAGCCTGCGGGCCGGGGACCGGATGTCATTTAAGCAGGCTGGCTTCTGACGGCTACCTCGAACGTCAGCGGCGAGATTTTTCGGGGCGGGTGCCCGGCGGTTTTTCCGCCTCTTCACGCCGGGTACGACACAACAGAGGTGGATACGCATCGTAGATTCCTGTGTGCAAGTATTTTCGGACGCGGGTGCGAATCCCGCCGCCTCCACCATTCGACTCGCCGCGCTTCGCTCCCTCGCTCGTGGCGAAACGCACGACGGCGTGGCACTCGCCCGGCGTAAGC
>JACDDJ010000336.1 GCA_013817065.1 Acidobacteriota bacterium | reverse complement strand
CACCTACTGGAAGGGCTTCAAACGCGGCACGGCGGTAGGGCTGGTGCTCGAGCACGCGCGCTAGGGGGGCAGATCTTTGTTCTTGCACGATCGTCCTCTTTCAGAGTCACCGGGCGCATCGCCTCGACTCCTCAGCGCCGACAGGATCTGCGGTTTGAAACCGTCGACGCGGGGTTGTATGCTCCCGCTCGGTACCCCACCGCCGCCCCGAAACTATCCGCGGCGCATGGCATAAAGTTGACCAGGCACCCGCGGGCTCGCGTCGACAGGAGCTTCGGATGTTTCGTCCCCTCGCGCTCGTCAGCCTCTTCCTCATCGCCGCCACGGCCCCTGCGCTAGCCCAAACCCAGATCACAACGGGCGTCGTCCAGGGGACCGTCACGGACCCCACGGGCGCTCCCCTGCCCGGTGTCACGTCGAGACCCGCAACCCGGGCACGAACCAGACCCGGACGTTGACCACCGGCGCGGACGGGCGCTTTGTTTTCCTCCAGTTGCCACCTGGAACCTACACCGTACGATTCTCACTGTCCGGATTCGCGATCCTCATCCAGGAGGAAGTGCCAGTGACGGTCGGACAGTCCGTCACCCTGCCGATCGCGATGAAGGTGGGTGGTGTGACGGAGACCGTCACCGTGACCACCGGGACGAGTCTCATCGAATCCACCAGGACGGGCGCCGCGACAACGCTCAACTCGCGGACGATCGAGCACATCCCGAATCTCGGGCGCAAGTTCGAGGACCTGCTCAGCCTCACACCCGGCGTCAGCATCGTTCAGGGGCCCGACGGCGACGAGATCACGTTCGCCGGCCAGCGCGGGATCTTCAACAACATCAGCCTCGACGGCGGCGACTATAACAACGGCTTCTTCGAGGAACAGGCCGGGGGGCAGCGCGCGGCGGTCGACATCACGCTCGAAGCGATCAAGGAATTCCAGGTCATTGCGACTGGCGCGCCGGCGGAGTTCGGACGCACGGCCGGCGGCGTCGTCAACGTCATCACGAAGTCGGGCACGAACCAGAGGCACGGCAGCCTGTTTCACTTTCAGCGGTTGGGCGCGCTCACCGGGGACCTGTCCGACGGTACCCAGCTCGAAGACTTTCACCGCGAGCAGTGGGGGGCACCTACGGCGGCCCGCTGAAACAGGACCGAGCGTTCATCTTCGCGGCGCTCGAGGGGATCACCGGCAACTTCAAGCGTCCCAACCTGGGGCGTCAGCTCGGCGCCACCGCCTGCCCGGTGGCGAACCCGACCGTCCAGCAGAACGAAGCGCTGATCAATGCGAACCCGGATTGTCAGCGAACGGCGCTGCTCGCGTTTTTCAGCGCGCGAGGCCAGAACGAAGCGAGTCCGATCGAGCACCCGGTCGAGACGGTCGCGTTGCTGGGTAAACTGGATTTCGTCGTCAACCAGAAGAACAACGTCTCCGGCTCTTATAACTTCAATCACTCGCGAAAGACCAACGAGACGTTCGACGTCGCGACCTACGGCTCCTCCGCGAACGGCATCGAGGGGAACCCCGCACGCATCAACGTCGTGAACCTGAACTGGTTCACGACCTTCTCGTCGCGGATGGTCAACGAAGCGCACTTCACCTACGCGCGTGAGAACCGGCCGCGCACGGCCGTGGAAACGCCCTTGAAGGCGGACACCGGGATCGGCTTCTCACCAACCTTCCGCTTCGGCAACCCGTTCTTTCTGCAACCCGGGGTCGACGAGCTGCTCTGGCGAACACAAATCAAAGACAATGTGACGATCGTCACGGGCTCCCATACCGTGAAAGTCGGCGGCGAGTGGATGCATACGCTCAACGATCAGGTATTCCGCGGGTTCTTTACCGGGAGATACATTTTCGACAGCGTTCCCGGATTCCTCCGCTACGCATCGCCGGCGGCGGCGGGCGGCTTCGGACCCTCGACGGTTCTGTGCGCCAACGGGTCGTATGTCACCGCACCCACCCCGTGTGCCAGCGGTCTGGCACCGTTCGGCGGCCCGCTGCTACTCTATCTCCAGGGCGCGGCCCTCGACGGACTCGCCACCGACGCCAGACGGCCTATGGGCAGTTTCTCAGCGACCCGGCATTCCCCTCCGACGGCACCATCCCCGACCAGTGGACGATGTTTCAGCCGCGCTTCGGACTGGCGTGGGATGTCAAGGGGGACGGCAAGTCGGTGCTGCGCGGCAGTGCCGGTGTGTATTCCGCCCGGCAGAACATGCTCTCCCAGATGGGATCGGTGACGACCAACGGCGTGCAGCAGCAGACGCTCTTCGTCAACACGGTTTGCTGACCGCGTTTGGCGCCCCGACACCGGTGTGGCCGGGCGTACTCCCGGTCTCGGCGGTACCGGCGGGCCAGTTCCCGCTCTTCTCCGGCGTCCGCGTCTTCGACCGCGACACAAAAACCCGCGGATCTATTCGTACAACCTCGCCTACGAGCAGCAGCTCATACCTGACTGGGCCGGCTACGTCGACTTCATCTGGACCGAGGGGACCAACCTCACCAGATTCCTGAACTACAACCGCAGCGGTCCGGTCTGCTGCGATCAAGGTCCCGGAACCGGCAACACCTACACTTACACCGGGACTCCATGGGGACCGCAACTCGGTGAAGTGATGGTCGCCAACAGCCGCGGCGAGTCACGCTACCGCGGATTGACCCTTGGCCTTCGGAAACGCTTCTCGGGCGGCTACCAGCTCGAAGGCAACTACGTTCTCTCGAAGGACGAGGATGACGACTCAAACGAGCGCGATCCGTTCACCGATCGCAGCTTCAACTTCTTCGACCCCGCGAAGGACTGGGGGCCGTCGGACCGCGACATTCGCCACAAGTTCAATCTCTTCGGGTACTTCACGGTGCCGGGTGGCCTGCAGGCGAACGCGCGCCTCCAGGGACGTAGCGCGCAGCCGATCACGGCGAGTCCGCGCATCGTCGCGAATGACGATCGGGGCCGGAACGGCGAGCGCAAGGACAATAAGTTCTTCAGCTTCGACTGGCGCCTGGCGCGACCGTTCAAGCTCCACGGCGGACGCGTGCAGGTCATCCCGATCCTCGAGATGTTCAACACGTTCAACAACAAGAACAACATCAACCCGCTCAGTACGCCGGCGCTGTTCGATTTCAGCGGCTTTCTCCGTGCCGGCGTCGGCGATCCGCGGCAGGCGCAGCTCGCCGTCAAGATCGTGTTCTAAGGACCGTCTGCCGTGGGGTTCCGTTGATGTCAATCGGGGGACATCAACGGATGCGCCAGCCGTTAACGGGGCCGGGATTGAAGAACTGCTCGGGCGTGACGACGCCGTCACGCTTGAAGACCATGCCGTCCTTCATGACGAAGCTGACCCGCCGCAGCGCATCGATGCTCTCGAGAGGGTTCCCCTCGACGGCGATCAAGTCTGCCGCCAGGCCGACCTTGACAGGCCCGCGCACCGTCTCGGTCTCGCTGACGCGGTAGCCGTTGGTCGTCATCGCGCGGAGAATTTCCGGCGCGGGAATGCCAGCCGCCTTCCATGTCTCGATGAACTCGATGGCGACCTGGCCACGAGTCTTGCCCTTGACCCAGTAGTCGGCGTCGGTTGAAAACGTCAGGGGGACCTTGAGGTCGTGCGCGTTCCTCAGCATCTTCACGGTGCGGTCGTATCGCTCCTTGGTCGTGTGCCCGGCAAGCGAAATAGGCGTCTCGGTGCCGGCCCGCCATACGCCCTTCTGCGCCATCAACCGGTGGTTCTCCTCGGTCATGCCCGAGTCGTGGGCAATCGACCACACACCAGCGTCGATCGCGCGCCTGGCGCCGTCCACGGTCTGACAGTGCGCTTCCACCTTGAACCCTGCCTTCGCTGCCTCGTGCACAACCAGCTTGATGTCCTCCACCGAGTAGCCCCACGGCTTGCAATCCGCACAGATCTTGATCACCTTGGCGCCAAACAGCATGTTCTGCCGCACCGCCTTCACGATCTCGTCGGGCGTATCGGCATCCAGATATTCGGGATAGACGATGTTGTGGTCCTTCGCCATTTCAGGGGTCGGTGAGAACTGGCCGCCCATCGACCCGATGATGATTCCCGAATTGATGACCGTTGGACCCGGAACCCAGCCCTGCTCGATGCCGACGCGCAAGGCCGTGTCCGCATAGTTCCCGTTGTTCCCCATGTCGCGCACGATGGTGAATCCTGAACTCAGCATCTGGATTCCGTTCGAGACCGCCTGGATGGCCCGAAGCGGCGTGGAGTCGAGGACGTAGGTCAGGTAGTAGATGTTGTTCTCCGGGACATCCTTGTAGGTCAGCGCCAGGTGGTTGTGTGCGTCCACCAGTCCAGGGAGGACCGTCAGCTTCGAGAGGTCGATGACCTCCGCGCCCTGCGGGATCGGCAGGTTCGGGCCGATCGCCGTGATTTTCCCGGCCTGAACCAGAATTACCTGATTGTTCGTCGCCGTCCCTGTTGCGGGATCGATCAGACGCCCGGCCTTGATCGCCGTTGTCGGCGGAGATTGAGCGGTCAGCGCCGTGGCGGCCGCGCTGAGAAGGCAGAACAGGACTGACAGGTGTAGTTTCATGCGCCGAAGCTTACAACTTCAGGCGAGGTGTCAACGAGAACCACGGCGTCGGCGCGTCTGAGGCGGCGCCCATCTCGAGCAGCGTCCGGATGAAGGTTGGTGGGCTGTGGCACAGCGTTCGTCGTCACTTGCCATCACTGCCGGGTCGGGCAACGCGCCACATCGGCTGATGCCCAGTTCCGCCAACTTGCTTAACTGGCGCCGAAGCAATACACGGCGCCGTGCGTCCGCACGTAGATGCGACCGCCGCTGAGCGCCGGGGTCGCGTGGATCGGTTCGCCGATTTCATTCACGCCCAGCACCTCCCATTGCTTCCCCGCTTTCAGCACAGTGATGTTGCCGTCGACACTCGCCAGGAACACCTTGCCATCGGCCGCCACCGGTGACGCGTAGTACTCGCCTGGCGCGTTCGGGCTCCGGCCCTCCTTCAGGGGCCGACCCGTAGCGGCGTCGAGAGACGTGATGATCCCGCCCTTCTTCGCCAGGTAGACGACATCCTGGTAGACGAGCGGTGCCGGGATGTAGGGCAGGTTCTTCTTGAATCGCCACAGCACGGCCGTGGCGTCAAGCTTTCCCCTGGCGTCCCCAGGGCGAACCGCGATGGCGCCAAACTCCCCGATCCCGAGATTGCGAATGATGTCCCACTCCGCGGCGGTGATGAAGTTATCGGTATCGGCGTCGGCCCAGCCGAAGTGCTCGGCCATCTCCTTGTCGGCGGCGAATTCCTGGACCGAAAGCCGGCGATCCTTGTCCTTGTCGTACTTCACCAGGTAGCTGTCAAACCCCGGCATCGACGGCTCGGTGCTACCCGACGTCGACACGAAGAGCATGTCGCCGCTGGCCACGGCCGTCCCCATCGAGCCGCTCGATCCGAGCGGCATCCACCAGAGCGGCTTTCCGCTGTCGAGCGCATACGCGTCGAGGCGAGTCGTGCCGGGCACAACCAGTTGCGCCGCTTTCCCCGCGGACTCGAACACCATCGGGGTCGCCCACCCCTCAGGGGCGGCGGGCCGGTCCCGTCTCCAGCGGACGCTCCCGGTCTTGCGATCGGCCGCGACAATGAAGGATCCGCTGCGCTGGTCGCAGAGCATGACGACCAGGTCGCCGGCCAGGATGGGCGACGCCGCCATG